>CAZSUX010000051.1:10632-12661 GCA_964610135.1 uncultured bacterium
TCTCCGCTCCGGCAGAATGTCCAACCCAGGTTCGACAGCGCCTCCCTGAACAGCCGGCCCGAGCTCTTCACTTCCTGCTCTGCTGTAATGACCGCCTGGAACATACGAGCTGCATTCTCGTGGTCAGACCGCTTGAGCGACAACTCGCCCAGCTCCATCCGGGCGCTCAACAGCAGATCGCGGAAGCCGTGTTCCTCGCAGAGAGCAATGGCCCTGTGGAGGTGCTCGGCCGCCGCGGTCCAGTTCCCCAATGACTTGAGAGCCCAGCCGACATTGTGAAGATGAATCGCCCGTCCGAAGACATCCCCGGCCTTGTCGCTCAACTCCAGACACTGCCGATAGCAGGCGAGAGCCTTGTCCAGCTCGCCGCGCATGCCATGAATTCCGGCGAGCTGGTTCAGCGCGGACTGCTCACCTTTCGTGAACCCTGTTTCCCGGCTGAGCTTGAGGAATTCCTCAAAGCACTCAATCGACAGCTCGAGCTCTCCACGTTCCTGGTGAATCAGCCCGACTAGGTTACACCAGCAGGCGCGGGCGCGACGGTCGCCGGTCACTTGTGCGTCTTTGAGAACGACTTCCGCGTATCGCGCGCTGCCGTCAAGGTCTCCGGACCGACGAAGCAACTCGCTCAGGTGGCACGCGGCTCTCCCCGCTTCTGCCGTCAGGCCAGCCTTCTCGGATTCAACGACGGCGCGTTCGAGAAGAGGTCTGGCCGCGGTCGGGTCGGCAGGCAGAAGCGTCTCGGCGATCTGCAGCGCAGCTTTGACACGCTCGGACGGTGTGGCCGCTGACTCCAACCGCGCGTGCAGAGCCTGCAATCTGTCCGGCAAGACGACTTCGCCACTCATACGGGGACCTCGGTCAGCATAGTGCCGACTCAAGCCAAGTCAAGCAGGGAACGCGAATTCGGTTGACACAGTGAGACGAGGCTGTATGCTGCCGTGTTCTTCCTGCTCGTTACCTCGTTGCGCCTGTTGCCAGGCAACGTTGCCGTACAAACAAACAGGTCCGGTAATCACGACGGCGGGCACTCTGCGTTGAGGGACGTCGAGCGACCAGCTGTCACAGGCAATACGAAAGGAAGACTGCGTTGGCCAGACTACAGTGTCCGAACTGCAGCAGTGAGAACACGTGGGCGAAGTACGTCCACGATCCATGTCCGGGCTCACCGACGGGCAAGACGGAGTGGGAATCGGAGGCCATGGGCGCTACGCCTACGGGCGCGCCCTACCCGGAACCGTGCCCGCTCCCCGGCGACGGCACGATGTGCCAGGCATCGGGCGTCACCTGCCGCGACTGCGGCCATCAGTGGTAGACCGGCAATCCTGAATTCGGTCCCGCCCCATCATTCGAGGGCTGCCTTTCTCCGGCAGCCCTCGATTCCTTCGCCCGACGCCGGCGGTTCAAACCGGCTCTGGAGTCCAGGCAACGCATTCCAGATTGCAGATCGGCGCGGCCGCGCGCCGCGCACGCGGGTTGTCGGCCCGAAGTCTGGTTGACACACGGCGCGTCTCGTCTACAATTACGTGTCCAGCAGGTCGGCAAGCGATCGGTCGGGAGTGACTCGACGGACTCGTCTGTTTAGCGTCGCCGATTGCATTCCCGCATGCTGCAGGGACTTCACAGCGATGCTTGCCGCTTCTGAAGTGCAGAACCGCCGACAAGGAGAGTCAATGCGATTCGGTATTCGTTTCGTGGTGCCCGTTGTTCTTCCCCTGTGCGCAACGTTGCTTGCGTCGGTGCCGTGCACGCTTCCCAGCGGCATCGAGAGACTCGCCAACGGCAACACGCTCATCACCGAGTCCGGCTCGATGTGGCAGCCGAATGCCAGGGTCATCGAGGTCGACAGCGTCGGACGGCTTGTGTGGGCCTACGTCCGCAGCGATATCCAGTGGGCGCATACTGCCCGCCGCACTTCCGACGGCAACACGCTCATCACCGCCACAGACAGCAACCGCGTTTTCGAGGTCGACGCCCGGGGCGACGTGGTCTGGGAGATGAGGTCGGGCCTGGACTACCCGAACGAGGC
>CAZSUX010000052.1:0-12580 GCA_964610135.1 uncultured bacterium
GCGCGTGGATCGTGTCCGGCCCTGGAATCGCTGCTATCCTGCTTCCCTGCGCCACGCCCCAGGTCAGCCAATAGACGTTGTGCCGAGTGAAGTAGTTCTTGGCGTAGGCCGAACACCGCCCGACCCAGTGCCCGGGTCCCATACCGTAGAATACGACTCGGTCAGTCGGATCCAGCTTGCCGTCCTCGTCGCCCTGCACGAATATCGGGACCTGCCTCATCGAGTCGGGGTAGGAGATGTTCGGCTCATGCTCGCCGACTGTGTACAAAGCAAGTGTCGTCGGGTCGAGACCCGAAAGCCGCACGCCGGCTGCGGCCAACTCCCGGCCGGTGATGCTGTAGATACCGGTCGAGTCGACCCTTATCTTCAGCCAGTTCGGTGAGCGCTCAAACTGAGAAGCCGTGCCGCCGGGCCAATCCAGCTTCCAGTCCAGCGCTGTCTGCCCGTTAAGCAGCATTGATGCGACCGCGCCGTCCAGCGGGTCCAAGTCACCCTGCCGCTGTGGCTTCCGCTCGAATGTGAGTGAAACGTCAAACCACTCGTAGTAGCTCAACGCACCTGTCTCCGCGTCATACCGGCACGGGCTCAGTCGCAGTGCAACGAACCTGATCCTGCGCAAAACCTCTGCCGGACCCACCTCGGCCGGCTCTTGAGGAAGTACCCCGGCTTCCGTAGGCAACTCATCGTACCACGACGAGTCACCATCCCACGACAGGTGGGGAACGGTTGAGAACCGGACGGCCTGGAGTCTTCGCTCCGGTCCGGTCCTGACACTAAGTCGCACGCCGCCAGTCTGCGGAATCCCGACCCGCACAATCCTCCCCGGGAAATCGGGCTCACCGGGCTGCGCGAAGTGGTCCGCGTCATCGAAGTCCACGGCTTGCCTGCCGTCGACCCCGTTCGTGAGCCTGATCTCCCCCGGAGTGTATCGAAATGAGACACCGTTCTCATCCGAATTCACGACGGCAACCGAAGCCGACAACATGGCCGGAAGCATGACCAGGATGGCCGGCAGCAGTGGTATCTTCGTGGAAAGGAGTCTAGAACGGTGCCGGCTCAAGTCAAGCCGCCTGGCCGCCCTCGCCCGGTCACGGCTTGAATGTGATCTCGAAGTCCGTCGGAATGACGCCGGCGGTGGCCAGAGCCGCGATGACTCTCACGTCGTCTTCGTTGCCGATGTCATCGAATACCAGCTTGCCCTCCGGGGCCGGACTGGTTGCGGCTAGTGCCACGTGGTCCACCACGAGTATGGCAGGCTTGCCGGTATCGGACATGACGACCGATGTCACGAGCGCAGCCGCCAAAGGAATGGTCGTACGGACTTCAGCCGCGATTCGCTCATTGCTGGCCAGCAGACGCTCAAGCACGACCCGACGTGAAGCGTCGCCCCCAACCTCGACTGCAGCGCCCGGGTCCAGGGTCTCGCCGCTGCCTGCCCAACGCCCCTGCCATATCTCAACGCTGCCGTGGCTGAACAGCAGCTCGATTTGACGACGGGACTTGGGCTGCCCCAGCAACAAAGTCAGACCCCGTGATGTCCGGCGCAAGCGGTGATCCCAGCCAAGTCCTGCCAGCCTCTGGTTGAGTATCGCCACCATGCGGTCAAAGCCGGCCCTGTTCAGTGCCTTTGTGGGACGGGCATCAACCGTCATCGCCGGCTGGTAAGGGACATCGACCGACCCGGCGCGGTTGAACCGACCCAGCCGCAGCTCCCATTCTGCGGTTTTCCCCGAATCGCTGCAGTAGAGACGTACCGGCAGTCCGGAATGAGGATCTACCTCCATAACGCCGGTCAGCTTCTTGGTCTGGGTCGGGTCGAGTATCGGCAGGTCCGGCCTGAATGCGAAACTGTATCGCCCCCGCTCGGCACCGATGAACCTGAGCTGCCGGCCGCGGAAAGCGCCTTCGCCCTGCTCCAGCACCCTGGTCTCGATGCCGCGCATGGTCCGACGCCAGCCGGAATGTTCCTTCTCATATTGGTCCGGACCTTCGGCCCGCAGCTCCACCTTCGACACCTCACTTCGACGGCGCATGTAGCCGGACCACACCTCTCGGTCCGCCTGCTCGTGAACACCACTGAACCTGACCTCAATCGGGAACGGCATGTCGGTGTGAAAGCTGAGGGTGAACCGGAATGACCGCAGGTGTGCAAGCCGTTCCCACGCGCCCGAGCCGGCCTGCTCCGGCGCCATCGGGTGGGTGCTACGGACCAGTCCTGCGCAGGAGAACGTCAGCAGGACGAGCAGAGCCGGGATTGAGCCTCGGACCGAACTAGAAATCGGCGCCCAACCCGAAGATGAACTTCCAGCTGCCGTCATTGGTTGTCGAGAGCGGCCTGGCGAAGTCGAACTTCAGCAGGAAGTAGGATAATGTCACCCTGGCGCCAAACCCGACTCCCAGCTTGAGGTCGTCGAATCTCCCCTGACTACCGTCCCACAGATGGAAACTCCGACCCGTACGCCAGGGCGCGACCATGCCGCCGTCAAGGAAAGCGACTCCTCTGATGCCACCGAACTCAATGGGCAGAGGGAATGCCAGCTTGAATCGGTCGATGAACGGGTATCGTAGCTCGAAATTGAAGGTCGCGGCCGCCGGGCCATAGTCAGGGTAGAACTCTGCCGGCTGGTAGCCTCTGACCACAATCTGTCCGGGAGCGTATTCCAGGAAACGAATACCACCCAGGTAGTAGCGGTCGGCATCCACGCCGAAGCTCGTGATACCGAAGAGCCGGCTGGCGAACACGAACCTGCGTCCGAGCCGCTGGTAGTTGCGGACATCCAGGAAGACATCCTGGAAGCGCCTGGCGGTCAAGAAAGACGCGTCGGCGCCGAACCGTGCCCTGGTGCCGCGGGCCGGCCCGTTCCAGTCCCAGTAGGTGTTGTCGAACACGAGCGCGGCTTCACCGGAGAAGACCACTTCGTTCCACAGGCTATCCAGATACCAGCCCGACTGCGGCACGGCGGGATAGTCGACCCAGGTGTCACGCTCGACTTCACTGTAGTACCCGGTCGGGCCGGCCTCCACCCTCACGAAACGGTTGAACGGATAGACCCCAAGCGCCTGCACTCCCCGGTTGAGATTCCATTCCAAGATGTGATACGGGTTGTATCGGCGTACATCCTGAAGCTGAAAGAAAGTGAAACCGTAGTCAACCCGGCGCGGCAGGTGCCAGTACTGGAAGATGAGATCGGAATTCAGAATGTTGCCGTACAGGTCCGTGTACAGCTCGAAACGATGGTCGCCGAGCATGTCACTGAATGCCACGTCTACGACACCCGCGAATCCGCCCGACGAGCTCGTACCATACGAGGCTGCGCCTGCGGCATAATCAAGGGAGAGATTGAAACCAACCGGTTTGACCCGGCTGAAGTCGAGACCGGCCTTCTCGAACTTGTACGTGTCCAAAGGGGGCTGGTATGGCTTGCCCGAGTCCGCCGGCAGGTTCTCAAACGGGTCGAGGACCACCGCAACATCCCAGCCGACGTCAGCGAAGTAGGCGAAGGCGAGTTTGCGGTCATCACGCGAAAGCGTAAGGTAGGAAACGTCTCCCAGCAGGTTCGTGCGCCGGACGATGCGGTTGGTCGCCAGCGAGTAAGCGTAGATATTGCTGGCCGAGTCGGATGCCGCGTAGAGCAGATACTGACCGGAGTGAGAGAACTCGGGGTGTGACAATTGACCGCCCCAGTCAGTGAGCCGGTTCACCTTGCCGGCGCCGTCCCTGATCCAGATCGCGTACCGACCGGGAATCCAGACCTCACCCCCGTCCGGTCGGTCGGATACGAACGCGACTGAATCTCCACCGGGCGAGAAGACCGGGTCACGCTCCTCGTATATGTCATATGTCACCCGCGTGGGTTCGCCGCCGCTGAGCCCTGTTGTATAGACGTCGCTGAAGCCGTTCTTGACCCCGACAAAGACCATCTTCCGGCCGTCGGGCGAGAATCTGGGACTGAAAATGGCGTCGAGATTGCCGTAGATCCGGCGTTTGACCTTGCCGGTCGCGTAGTCGATGAGCGCAATGTTGTCCCGTCCGCCGCTGGTCGTCACTACGGCGATTGTCTTCTCGTCCGGAGACCAGGCTACCCCGGGTCGGATGAGGTGCATGGACTCAAACCCGCCCGACCTTCCGCCCTTGACCAGACGCTTCAGCACCCGACCGTCGAACGCGGAGATCACGTATACGTCTACATACTCCAGCCGGTCCGATATCATCACTATCTTCGTCCCGCTCGGCGATATCGCCGGCGCCGTGTTGTACACCGAGCCGTCATCCACGTGGTTGGTGAGGCGCTTAGCCAGACGGTCGAAGTTGTCGAGCTTGACCACCTGCGGCCAGTACTTCACTCGCAGGTAGTTCTCCCAGTCTTTGCTGAACCGCTTCACCGTCACGCCAAACACCGAGGCGAATGCGCCATCCAGGTTCCGCTTCCTCTGGAGGGCATGCATGAACTCGTACGCCTTCTTCCGGCCGTACTTCTCCTCAACGTACCGGAAGAATGACTCTCCTTCACGGTACACGAGATAGCCCATCCCGTCCGAGAGGTCCTGCAACGGCACCAGCCGGTTGTTGATGACGAGATCGCGCATGAAGTCGTCGGAACTGACGTTCACCCAGCCGGATTGAAACTCGGCAAAACCCTCGATCACCCAGAGCGGGATGTTGAACTCGTCGATGGCACCCAGCAGTGATGCCAGCCGGGAACGGTAGTACATCTGGAACTGGAATATGTGCGTCAGTTCGTGGCCGATGACGTGGTGCAGGTCGTTGTACGACCCGTCGAAAGGTATCACGATGCGGTTCTTGATCAACTCAGAGAAGCCACCCACTCCCTCACCAATGACGTCGAGAATCACGTTGGTCTCAGTGAACTGCCCCGGTGAAAGGTAGATAATCAACGGGATCTTCCCTTCAATCTCGACGCCGAGGTCCTTCGAAGTCTGAGCGTAGTACTCCTCGGCTGACTGTCCGGCGAACTCAGCCAGGCCCTCGCCGCCTTGGTAGAACAGCACTCGGAAATGCTCCGTTTCGTACGTGCGGAACTGGTAATCCCGGGTCTGCACCTTGTTCTCACCGAAGTACGAGTATTGCGCCGCGGCCGAGGAGAAACCGAGGGCAGCGGCCGCGAGCAGGCAGAACCGGATGAACCGGTGAATCAGAAACTCAGACACTCCTGCCCCCGCTTCGCTGTGAGATAGCCCCATCGTGGGCTGGCATGGGAAACTCAGCGTGGCTTCGGCTTCTCTTCGGTAAAGAGAAACACCCTCTCATTGATCTTGTACCCATACGCCATGTCCGGAGTCGTGTGACCGTAGCAGAAGCCGCCCTTCGCATCCATGCCGATCGCCCCGAACGCGAGTTTCTTCCTCCTCGCCTCGGCCGTGACGAGCGTTAGTGCAGTCGAAGCTGGCATGGTTGTCATCCGTTCGACGATATCCCGAGCCAGCGACCGGCGTATGATTTCCTCTCCGTGTCCGGTACAGGAAACCGCACCGCTGAGCCCGGCATAGGTGCCCGCCCCGAGGATGGCGGCATCCCCGATTCTGCCTCGCATTCGACCGACAATCCCCCCGGATGAGGTCGCAACCGCGATACTGCCGTGCTTGTCCCGTGCTACCGCCCCGACCGTACCGGTTTGACTCTCCGGGGCCGCTTCCGCATCCGCTTCCGAAGCCGGTGGCATTCCGGACGGAAACCGCTGCTGGTTCTGCCTGTGGAAGTACCTGGACCCGTGGTCGGTCACTCGCCGTAGTCGAGCCAACGCCCGCTCTGTAACGACATTGTATTCCTCGAATCCCATACCGCGGGCGAATTCTGCTGCACCAAACCCACACAGCAGCAGGTGATCGGTATCGATCATGACCTTCTGGGCAACGAGGATCGGGTTCTTGACGCCCCAGATACCGGCCACGCCTCCGAATCTTCCGTCCTGCATCATCAGTGACGCATCCATCTCGATGAGGCCGTCGATCGTAAGGTCCGACCCGGTCCCGGCGTTGAACAAAGGGTTGTCCTCCATGATTCTCACGGCGGCCACGACAGCTTCCATCGCGTTCGCGCTCTGCCTTAGCAGACGATAGCCTTCTTCGAGCGCCTCGGTCAGGCCTGCAGCATATGCCGCCTTGTCATCAATCGTGCCTGCTCCCCCGTGGCATATGACACCCAGCGGGCTGTTGATCAACTGCGCCTCCAGTCAACGATCCCTATACGACCCATGGCTACCTCTGGCAGACCGGACAGAAATGGGTACTCCGCCCGCCAACCCTCAGACGACGAACCACGCCCGTGCACCCTCGACGGCGGCAACTCTCGCCCTCGCGCCCGAACACGGCCAGCCTCTTCTGGAAAGACCCGGCCCCACCCTCAGGCAGCCGGTACCGGCCATCGCCCAAGGTCGTGCCGCACCACTTGATCCCGTCTCTCAGCACGTCCGTCAAAGCCCGTGCGAGACGGATAACCTCTGCCTCTCCCAAACGGCCGGCCCTGCGCAGCGGCCTGATCCCGGCACGGAACAGCGCTTCATCAGAGTATATGTTGCCGACACCGCAGGCAATTCGCTGGTCGAGCAGCAGGTTCTTCACCGGAGCGGCCCGGCCGCGCAACCGCTCACGCAGATAGGCAGCATCAAAACCCGCATCGATCGGTTCCGGCCCCATCTTCATCATTCCGGCCAGCACGCGTGGGTACTTGCCCTGCGCCACCAGGTATACCCGGCCGAGCACCCGCGGCTCGGCAAATGACAGCGCCTTGCCGTTGTCCAGCGCGAACCTGACACGCTCGTAGCGGACTTCTTCACCCTGGTCAACCACCTCCAGATGCCCGCTCAGACGCAGATGCACGACGAGGTCTCTCCCGTGGTCAAGCCGGACAACCAGGTACTTGCCCCGGCGCCCGAGCTCCGCAATCGTCCGGCCCGCGATCCCGCGCTCAAAGCCCCGGTGGTCGGGAAAGCCTACGATGTCTGGCCGCATCGCGCGCGCCCGCATAATCCGCCGGCCGACCAGAAGGGGCTTGAGCATCAGCCGAATCGTCTCGACCTCGGGAAGTTCAGGCATCAGGAAAGGGGTCTAGGGGTCTAGGGCTCAAGGAATCAAGGATTCCGGTATCCGGCACTCGGCTCCTCGAATCCTCGGATCCTCGAATCCGCTTCTCTACTTGAGCCCCTTCAGCAACTCGTCCGAAGACGTGACCGGCTTGAGCAACTCGACCGCCTTCTTAACGTGCTCGTCCGAGCGCAACCGTGCCTGGTAGTCCCCTCGCATCCCGAGCAGCTTGCCCGCAACCTCGCGTTCAATCTCGCGCACGAAGATCGCTTCGGACGAGTCGAACTCGGCTGCAGTGAACTCGAGCTTCTTGGTCGTCTTCAGGTAGTCCCTGAATTGCTCAAGCACGGCCTTGTCGGCTCGGAAACCGGCACTGAGGCCGGGGTGCAAGTTGGTGTAGTCGACGGCAAAGTCGAAGAAGGCGTCCCGGGTCGTACGAGCCGCCAACGGGCTGAGCCTCGTGTACGCTACATGGACGTCGGGAACAATCGCACCGCCGCCGTATACAGTCCGGTGCAGCCTGCCGAGAGTATGAAAGACCTTGGTGGTGTCCTGCGTCGTGTCCTGAATCACTGCATTCTCCACGTCGTGCGGACGGTTGATGCACCGTCCGCTCGGCGTGTACCAGAACGCGGTGGTGACCTTGACGGCAATCTCCGGGCCAAGCGGGTGAATCGTCTGGACCGAGCCCTTGCCGTACGTCGTGTCGCCGACGATCAGGCCGCGCTCCCAGTCCTGAAGCGCGCCAGCGACTATCTCAGCGGCCGACGCGCTGCCGCGGTCGACCAGCACCACGAGCGGGAACTCATCACCGTGCGCGTCCTCCGTTTCGGACACATACTCGCGCTTGCTCTCGGGGATCCGGCCTTTGGTCCGAACGATGACCTCCCCAGGCGGCAGGAACAGGTCGGTTACGTCCCGGCCCTCACCGAGCAGGCCGCCGCCGTTGGAACGGAGGTCGAATATCAGCTTGGTCGCACCGGCATCGAACAAAGAGTCCACGGCCCGGCCTAACTCCCGGGTCGCGGTCTTGGAGAAGTCAGCGAGTCGAACATACCCGATACCGTCCTCAAGTAACGCGGCGTAGGGTACGGCCTTTATGTTTATGATCGCCCGGGTGAGCTCGAATGGAATCCGGTCTCTCACACCGGGGCGGGCAATGCCCAGTTTGACCTTGCTGCCCGGGTCCCCGCGCAGAACCTTGATTGCGTCGTCGGTCGTGAAGTTCTCGGTTGACTTGCCCTCGATCTCGGCAATCCGGTCCCCGCCTCTGATTCCGGCCCGATCCGCGGGCGTCCCTTCAATCGGAGAAATGACGGTCAGCTGCTGGTCCATTATTCCGATATGGATGCCGATACCACCGAACTGGCCTTCGGTCATGACCTTCAGTTCCTTGAAATCGCGCTCGTCGAGGAACTGGGTGTGCGGGTCAAGCGAGCTGAGCATCCCGCGAATGCCGGACCGTATCATCTTGTCTGGGTCAATCCTCTGGACGTACGTGGACATGACAATGTCAACGACCCGGGAGAACGTCTGCAGACCCTGGAGCAGACCTCCGGACTTCTGCGCCCATATCCTGCCGAACAGGCCACCCAGACAGAGGGACAGCACCACCAGGGTCGCGACCAACGCTACTCGTCGCTTCATTATTTCAGGATACCCTTTCGCTTCAGAAGTTCCTCGACGTGACAGAAGACCAACCGCTCAAGCTCGTCGGCCGGCAGAGCACCGTCTACGACCTTGAACCGGCCGGGTGCGCGTCGGGCAAGCCGCAGGTAACCGTCACGCACCCGCTCATGAAATTCTACCCGCTCCCGCTCCAGTCTGTCAAGGACACCGGAGCCCTTTCTTCCCTGCCCGACCTTGACCGGCACGTCCACCAATACGGTCAGATTGGGCTTCAGGTCCGCGGCCGCGAGCTTGTTCAGTCGCGCGACCAGCTTCCCACCCAGATTGCGCCCGACGCCCTGGTAGGCCGCCGACGAATCCGAGAACCGGTCGAGAATCACGACCTTACCGGTGGCCAGCTCAGGTAGGAGCTTCTCCCGCACCAACTGGTTCCGGCTGGCCAGATACAGGAACAACTCGGTCAGGCCGTGCATCTCGTTGTGCTGCGGGTCCAGCAGTATGGCCCGAATCGCGTCGCCGATTTCCGTTCCGCCCGGCTCGCGCGAAACGAGATATGGAACGTCGAGCGCTGCCAGCCGCTTTGCCAGCCGCTGAGCCTGAGTAGACTTCCCCGAGCCTTCGACGCCTTCGAAAGTGATGAGGACGCCGCGCATCAGACGCGAAGGAGTAAGTGAAGAAGCACGAAGTGGAAATGACGAAGTCCGGACTTGGCCATTTCCCCTTTCCTCTTCGCCCTATCCCTTCCCCGCCTTGCCGTACTTCTTGATGAACGCCTCAGTCTTGTTCCGGCACTCGTCGTCCGGGTACTGCACCGGCGGCGTCTTGAAGAAATAGGACGACGGGGCGATGATGCTCCCGGACAAGCCGCTGTCCAAAGCCAGCTTCGCGCAGCGAATCGCGTCAATCATCACGCCAGCCGAGTTGGGCGAGTCCCAAACCTCCATCTTCAACTCTATGTTCAGCGGCACGTCGCCGAAGGTCTGCCCTTCCATTCGCAGGTAGCACCACTTCCGGTCCTTCAGCCACGGCACGTAGTCCGACGGCCCGACGTGGATGTTGTCGGCCCCGATGTCGTACTTCAGAAGCGACGTGACCGCGCCGGTCTTGGAAATCTTCTTTGACTTCAGCCGCGAACGCTCGAGCATGTTCATGAAGTCGGTGTTGCCGCCGACGTTGAGCTGCATCGTCTTGAGCAGCTTGACGCCGCGGTCGTTGAACAACGACACGAGCATCCGGTGCATGATGGTCGCGCCGACCTGGGACTTGATGTCATCTCCCAGCACCGGCAGACCCGCGGCCTTGAACCGCCGGTGCCAGTACTTCTGCGACGCGATGAACACCGGTATGCCGTTCACGAACGCGCACCCGGCCTTCATCACCTGCTCGACGTACCACTTGGTCGCCTCTTCGCTGCCTACCGGCAGGAAGTTCACGACCACGTCGGTCTTCGTTTCCTTGAGTGCCCGCACGATGTCCGCGGTCGGCCCGGGCGCCTTCTCGATGATCTGCGACAGATAGTAACCGAGCCCATCGTGGGTCATGCCTCTCAGGACCTTGACTCCACTCTTCGGTACGTCGGTGAACTTGACCGTGTTGTTAGGCTTCGTGGCGATCGCCTTCGACAGGTCCTTCCCGACCTTGTTCTTGTCGACGTCGATTGCCACCGTGAACTCGACGTCGTTAATGTGGTACCCGCCGAGGTTCACGTGCATGATACCGGGTATCGAATCACCGACCTTCGCGTTCCGGTAGTAGTGCACGCCCTGGACCAGACTGCTGCAGCAATTTCCGATGCCGATAATGCCGACTCTCACCTTGGGCATTCTTCCTCCTGTGGATGCAATATGATCGTCTTCTCTTCTATCCGACCACCAGGCTGCCGAGGAAAGGATTGACGAGCAGCGCCCGTCCGAACGTTCCCGGCTCACCATGCCCGGGGTAAATCTCCGTGTCCTTCCTGAGCACGGTCTGCAGCCTCGCGAGCGAGGCCATAATCTGCTGCTCCGACCCTCCCGGGAAGTCGACCCGGCCGATGGAATCAACGAATAGCGTGTCGCCGGTAAAGGCGTAGTCCGACGCCAACAGGCAGATGCCGCCCGGCGTATGCCCGGGCGTGTGCAGCACCGTCATTTCATCCTCGCCGACCACAACCTTGTCGCCCTCTTTCAGCAACCGGTTCGGCGCCGGCGAGGTCAATCTCATACCCATCAGGCTGGACAGGTTTCGGTCCGGGTGAGCAAGCAGCCCGGCATCAAGTTCGTGAATCAGCAACTCGGCCCCAGTCGCGTCAGTAACTTCACGGTTGGCCGCGATGTGGTCGATGTGCCCGTGGGTGTCGATAACATACTTCACCGTCCCACCGAGTTCATTCGCCTTGTCAAGAATCATCTCGGCGTCTCCGCCCGGGTCAATTACCGCCAGTTCGGCCCCGGACTTCAGAATATAACAGTTGGTGGCCAAAGGCCCGACCACCAACCGCTCAATGGTGTCAGCCACCCAGCTTCCCTGCCGCACGCCTCCGGCTCACGGTTTTGGCTCTTGGCTCTTGGCTTTTGACTTTTGATTTGAGTCTGCGTGAGTGTCCTTCTCCCTCGAACTGCCAGCCCTCTCGCGCAAGCAACCATTCCTTCATGTCCAGACCGCCGCCGAACCCGTGCAGCGAACTATCCGAGCCAACCACGCGGTGACATGGAATCAGCAGAGCGAATGGATTGTCGGCCATTACTTGTCCCGCTGCGCGCTCACCTCTCGGACTGCCCACCGCCCGAGCCAGTTCGGAGTAGGTCATCACCTGTCCCGGCCGAATCCCGGCGCAACGGCCCAGCACCTTGCGTGCGAACCCACGAATAACGGTCGTGTCCACGTGCAGGTACTCAGGTATCATACCGCCCTGCAGCACGCGTTCAAGGTCCTTTGCCAGCTTGCGGTCATCGCGCGGGCCCTTCTTGCCCAGCACGACACCCGCGACCTTTCCGCCCCGGCATTCCACGGTTACCCAGTGCGGTCCGAGCCGACACGAACGGCTCTTGGTCGCGTCCGGCGTAGGACTCTTCATCGGCGGGTATGATAGAGCAAGGGAGGCCAAAGTCAAGGAAGCTGGCCGCCATGGGGCGCAAGGTGCGGTGTTCTCTTGAATCGCGGACCACACCGGCTACAATCCGAACGTGGAGAGCCCTCTCGAACAAGTCATCGCCCGGGACCCGCGGTTCAAGCCTGAAGCCTACGTGTTCGTCCACGACGCGCTCGGCCACACCTGGGCGCGGCTCAACCAGCGCCGCCACATCACCGGCAGGGAACTGCTCGACGGCATCAAGGACCTCGCACTCAAGCGCTACGGCCCGATGGCCCGCGCAGTGCTCAACTCCTGGGGCATCAGGACCACCGATGACTTCGGCGTCATCGTCTTCAACCTCGTCGATGCCGGGGTCCTGTCCAAGACTGACGAAGATCACATCGAGGACTTCCACGCGGTGTACGACTTCGACGAGGCTTTCGTCGGCTCCTATGACATCCCCGGACCCGAAACCCAAGAACCGAGATAGGAATTGCCCAAGAAAGGGATGAAACAGGAAAGGCTGAACCAGGAAAGCCGGGCCATCCGCGTTCATCTGTGGCTGACTTCTCTTTTCGAGTTCATCCGGGCTGTGAATCTGCGTAATCTGTGTAATCTGCGGATGACATCCTCCGACCTCTGTATCTGGCAATCTGCGTAATCTGCGGATGACCTCGTCCGAATCCTACTTCAAGCCTGACGGTCCGCTGAGCTGGGTTCTTTCCGGGTACGAACACCGACCCCAGCAACTCGAAATGGCCCGGCGGGTCGAGTTGGCGCTCACGCGCCACACTCGGCTTGCCGTCGAAGCCGGCACCGGCGTGGGCAAGAGCCTCGCGTACTTGGTTCCGGCCGCGC
>CAZSUX010000053.1:0-6963 GCA_964610135.1 uncultured bacterium
GCAGGGTCTCCGGAAGGCGATTCAAGGTGTTCTCCCGGTGTCCACCAGAACAGCCTTCATCGCAGGCATCCGGGCACGTCTCCATCAAGCTTCACTGCCGACTGCCTGCCAAGCCGAGGCGGTAGGGACAGGATAGGCGACTGTCGTGTCGACATGGAACACAGGTCACAGAACGCTGCGGGCGAAGGCCTGCCCCTTAGTCTGACGCGAGGCGTGACTTGATGGCCCGGAGTTCTGTCTGAGACCCGCGCCGGCAAGGGGGGAGTCAATCCGGGGGTGACTGCGGGGTTCAAGGCCGAGTACAAAGCCGCCGTCAATGTAGCCGTCAATCAAGGACTTAGCCCGCTCTTCAGCTTCGCGACGAACGCGGGGTTCGGCGCGGCATCCAATCGCGCCTTCAACGTCGCAGCCAACGCCGCATAGACTCGGGACTTCAACGCCGCTGTCACTGCTCGATTGAGTCCGGCTGTGAACGCCGCGTTGACTTGCGCGTTCAGTCGCGAGTTGAACTCGGCTGCGAACCGCGCGCTGAGTCTACGGTTGAACGTGGCACTGAGTGCCGAAGCGAACGCCGCGGTTCCGGTGCGAGTGCCTCGACCCGCAGCCGCTCTCGTGCGCAAGCTCTGTCAGTACCGCATGATGCCGATTGGAGAGCCGCATTCTCTCGGAAAAGCGGCAGCTCCGCTACCGCAGTCCAAAGACCCAGCGGTCATCCATATGTAGCGGCAGGCCGTTCTCCGACCACAATTCTGCCGTCCACCCCACGGCCCGGAGACCGCCTACCCCGTGGCCTTCGCCGATACAGCGCGAGACGCCTTGAAGCCCACAATCAGTCGTATTTCGAGACGAACAATGAGCCGAGCGGTGACGCGAACGACCGCTGCAAGAATGTCTCGAACAATGACTCGAACGATGAGTCGTACAATGAGAGGTTCAGGTTGAGGTCAAGGTTCAGATACGGTTCGCTATTCAGTCGCCGACACACTGGCCGACGCAGTTCACTACACAGTCAGCGATACTATGGCCGGTACTTCCCGACATACTTCGTCGGGTGCTTTGTGAGGCCCAATCGCGCCTTCGGCGCGCAGCAATTCTGTCGGCAGCGGCAATCGAACCGTTCTGCCATGCGTCCAGGATTTCCTTTGACGCCTGCAAGATTGCTGTCGGGCCGGGAAGATGGGGAGTGAGGAGAGAAGAGAGAAGAGAGAAGAGTGAAGAGAGAGGAGACCGATTCCGGATGCCGGAATGGATGCTGCCGGGCAGGTTTCATCCGAGGGCGGTTCTGGTGCGCCGGTTCCGGACAATGAGACGAACCCGGCCATCCGGCCGGGCTCGTGCCTTCATCTGAGCCGCTCAGCCGGCTAGAGGTTGACGAGCGAACGGCGGCTGCAGAAGAACCCCAGTCACATTGACCGGGCGGACCTGCGGGTCCGACCCCGGCGGTTTCGGCGCTACCTGAGCTTGTAGAGGCGGAACTTCCACGGCGCCCGGGTCTCGGCGACCAGAGACCGTTGCGGGAATCTCGCCAGCAGGTCCTCAAACACCGTCAGCGCCACCAGGTTTTCGGAACCGGGCTTTTGGACCAGTCCGGCGTAGAGCGGCCGGTCACCGGCGAGAGCCGAGTCGAGCGGGACCGGCACGTTGAACTCAACGAAGTGGCGGTAGTCGCGCCAGCCCCACGCGTAGCCCACCAGTTCGGACACGCTCGCATCACCCAGCAGCAGCGCGGACTCGGGCACGTTATCGAGCAGCAGGCGCTGGTAGCCGGCCTGCACATCGAGAAGGCGGTCATGGCGCAACTGGATGGCGACGCTGAGCAGCGCCATGCCTGCCACTCCCACGTACTTCAGCCAGCCGGCGCGAAGATGCCCGAGGATGCGGTCGGCCGTCAGCACGAACGCGAGGATGAAGAACGGCAGCGCGGGCAGGAGATAGCGGATGCCGACGGTCAGGCGGGCCGGAAGACTGGGCACTTCATAGATGTACGAGAAGAAACAGTAGAGGCCGAGCAGCGCATACGCAGGCAGTCCGAGCAGCAGCCGGCGTCCCTTGCCCGCCGCGAGCGGCGCGACCAGCATCAGCGGGTAGAGAAGCATGAGCGCGATTCCGTAATACCAGGCGTTGTGCAGGAAGTAGGCAGGGGAGAAGTGCCCGGTCAGATACATCGGGAACGAGAACGGCGAGCCGTAGGCGTAGGCATTGTAGGCGGCGATCAGCCCGGCCAGCGGCACGAAACCGGCAAGGAGCATCAGCGCCGAGCGCAGGCGCGAACCGGACGGGCGCAATGCGAGCAACAGGAAGACCGGGACGAATATCGCGCTGGAGTACCGGACCAGGCAGGCAAAGCCAAGGACGAACCCGGAGGTAAGCAGCCAGCCGCCGCGGCGCAGCAGGCAGTAGAAGGCGGCGAGGACGAGAGTTGCGGCCAGCAGGTCGCTCATTATCGTCCGCGAGAAAAGCACGACCGCCGGATGGAACAGGTAGAGCAACGTCCATGCCGGGTCGGCTTCCGGCGCCAGCCGCTTCAGTATCAGGCCAAAGAGACCGGTCCCGGCGAGCGCGAGCAGCAGCCCCGAGACGAAGACCGCCCGCCAGCCGAAAAGCGTAAACGGTACGAGAAAGAGCGAGGTGCCGGGCGGGTACTTGCTCGTCAGGCGGCCGTCCGACTCGACCGTCATGTGGGGGGCCGGGATTCCCGAGCCCGCGTAGGAGAGCCGGCCGGTGCGGAGCAGGAAAGCCTCGGTCAGGTAAGCATCCTCGTCCACGATGGCGGTCGTGCGCGGGTAAAGGGTCAGAAAGGTGAGAACATACAGGACGACGCCGGCAACGAGGAGCCAAACCTTTCTGCCGGTCCGGGATTTCACGTGGCAGGATGATAAGACCACGGCAAACCAAGTCAAGGAGGTCCCGGCGGGCAACCGTTGACTTCTGAGGCAATGCCAATAGAATTCACCTCTATGATGCTAAGCGACATGCGCAGGAACATCCGCGTCGTGATGTTCATCGTGGCTATAGCCTTCCTCGCCGGATTCCTCATGAGCGAGCTCTGGCGCATGATTGGAAACCGCGGGAGCCGCCGGGGTCGGGACACGCACGGATTTGTCGGCCGGATCGGGGACCACAACGTCACCCCCGAGGAGTACCGGAACGTGGTCAGCTACATCACCGATAAGTACAAGAGTGACAACCGGTTGCGCGACCTGTCCAACGAAGACTACCAGGCGGTCGAGCAGCAGGCGTGGAAGTACCTCATTTCCGAGTTGACCTGGGCCAAGGTCTTGACGGCGGAGAAGGTCGGCGTCACGCAGGACGAAGTAATGGAGATCATCCAATCCAATCCGCCCGAGGAACTGCGCAACAAACCCGAGCTCTTGACCGACGGCAAGTTCGACCAGCAGAAGTACATGCAGGTCATGAATGCGCCCGAGAACCGCCAGTACTTCACCCGGTACTTCCGCCAGCTTCTTGAGATGCTGCCTCGCGAGAAGTTCCGGATCGACGTCATCAGCGCCTACCGGGTTACGAGTCCCGAGACCGAAGACGCGCTGGCCGCGGCCAACACCAGGTGGAAGACGACGGCCCTGTACTTCGGGCCCCAGGCCCTCAAGCAGAAATTCGAGCCGACCGAGGCCGAGGCCAAGGCTTGGTACGAAGCCCACAAAGACAGCTTCCGCACCAAAGAAACACGGCAGCTCCGCTACGTCTCCTTCCCGATGAACGTGTCGCGGCAGGACTCGGCCGACGCCAAAGAGGTCATCGACCGCGCCTACGACCAGCTCCTCAAGGGCGAGTCGTTCAACCTCACGACGCTCGACTACAGCGACCTCGAGGGCGAGACGCTGTCGGTAATGACCCCGCGTGCCGGGCTCGACAAAGTGACCGACAGCGCCGTGTCCCGGCTCAAGCCCGGCCAGTACAGCCCGCCTTACCTTGTCGGGTATGGCTGGCAGATCGTCCGGCTTGACAGCGCGAAGAAAGACTCGGTCGCCTACTGCCGCATCGTCGTCCGGGTCAAGATGGGCTCCGAGGTGCTGGGGACGGTCCGCGACTCGGTGCGCAGTTTCATCGAGAACGCCGCGACCGAGAAGTTTGACACCCTCGCCGCCCGGTTCGGCCTGACCATACGGTCGGCGCGTCCGCTGGTCGGTGACCAGAAAGAGCTGCCCGGCTTGGACGTCGAAAACCCGGCGCAGATCATCGAGTGGGCGAAGTCGGCCAAGCCCGGGCAGGTCTATGACCTGCCGCAGCGCGGCACCCAGGGCTACCACGTGTTCGAGCTCGCCGAAGTGAAGCCGTCCGGGGTCGCGGACTTTGAGAAGGTCAAACAGGCCGCAGTCTTCCGCCTGCGCCGGGAGAAAGAAAAGCCGGCCTGGACGCAGGCCGCCCAACAGGCGCTCGACGCAATCAAGGCCGGCAAGAGCCTCGAGCAATACGCCCAGGAGAACCCGGGCGTCGAGTTGCAGGTCGATTCCTGCAACGGGAACGAGGACTGCCGCCGCAAGAAAGGGCCGGAGTTTGCCGGCTCGGTTGCGGCCCTCCGCCCCGGCGAGAAATGCGGCGTCGTCGAGACCAACTGGGGTGCGTTCATCATCCGCTGCGACGAGCGGACGCCGGCATCGACGCTTGACCCGGCCGGCTATGCCGACCAGCGGCGGGCCCAGGTCGCGCAGGACGTTATGACCGAGATGCTCAAGCAGCCCGAGGTCAGAGACTACCGGGACGCGCTGGCGTATTGACAACCCGCTCCGGCGGGATAGATTTAACCTGGAGTCGGGCGCTGGATGTCGGAGCCTGACGCGGTGTCCTAGGCGTAGCGCGTGGTGCGCAGAGCGCCGTGCCGGACAAAATGGCCCCATCGTCTAGCGGTTCAGGACATCACTCTTTCAAGGTGAAGACATGGGTTCGACTCCCATTGGGGCCGGAATCGAGAATTGACGAATGACGCATTGCGATTGTCGAATGGGGAGACCGGAAGCCGCCAATCGAAAGTCTGCAATCGTAAATCGTCAATCGACGTGCGGGAGTAGCTCAGTTGGTAGAGCACTACCTTGCCAAGGTAGGGGTCGCGGGTCCGAATCCCGTCTCCCGCTTTTCTAGAGTCCGAAGTCCGTTTGTCCTTTGTACTTTGTCCTTCGTCCTTTCCTCGTCGGCGGCTTAGCCAAGCAGCAAGGCGACGGTCTGCAAAACCGTTATGCTCGGGTGCAAATCCCGAAGCCGCCTCTTCTCATTCCAGATTTGGGATTGCAGATTGCCCGACTTGGTCGATTCTGCCTTCTGCCGAATGTTCCGTTCCATGGTTCATCCTTCCGCCTTCATCCCTCCCTCCGTACTCGACCCCGGGGAATCCCAGGCCCCTAGACCCCTTCCTATTGCTTTCCCCAATCTTCAATCTACAATCTTGAATCTAGAATGGTCTGCCGGGGTGGCGGAATTGGCAGACGCCAGGGACTTAAAATCCCTTGACCCGGATACGGGTCGTGCCGGTTCGACTCCGGCCCCCGGCAGTTCAGGCCTGAAACCGTAGGCAACCGGTAGTCTGCTTGTAGCCATCGGCAGCGTCCGGCAATCCCCAATCTTGAATCTGGAACCCAAGATGCCGAGAAGGCTTGACCGAAAGCGCCCGGCAAAGCTGCGACCGAAGCTTCCGACAAGGTAAACTCGGAGACGTTGGACGGCGCGTCGGCTAGGGCGTACTGGGCCGCGTAGCACACCGCTTCGGCCAGAGCTCCGGACACGGCCTCTCCCACCGCTCCCGACGATGCTCTTCCAGAGACTGAGGACCAAGGACTTCGGCGACTTGCCTCCGGGTTCCTCGGATGGCTTCCCCCTCGCCCTCGTTCCACATTATTCTCGCGAGGCGATGGTTCTGGTTGCCGAGGCTGTCCTCCTTTTGTATAATCCGGCATGGCTGTTCCGGACGGGCCCGTGCGCAAATCGGTGCCAGCGAAGGAGGCAGGAACCGACGGTTGGACCCGGTTAATCAAGAGTGCCGTTGACGCCGTGTCCCATTTCGGGAAGACCGCGGGTGGCGTGAACACAACACCATAGGAGGAGGTGCGGACATCGATATCAAACTAGACCAGGTATACGTTCCATCGGATGACATCGTGGCTCGGGATATCGAAGGCGAGTTGATTATCGTACCCCTTGTTGCCGGGATCGGCGACATGGAGGACGAGCTCTTCTCCTTGAATGACACCGGCAAAGACATCTGGGGCAAGCTGGATGGCAAGGCTACGCTCGCCGAAGTAGCGAAGGTCCTTACCGCGGAATACAGCGCCCCGCCGGATGAGATCGAGCGGGACGTGATCGGCCTGGTTGGAGAGCTGGTCCGGAGGAAAATGCTAGTTGTCAAACCGGGCGCCTGACTGGCTTGAGGTTCCAAGTCTCAAGTACCGCAAGGGGAGCGAACTCCGCCTTTCCGGGCCTGCGCTCGTTGGTTTAATGCGGGCCGTCCTGGCCCGAGGCCGGTCATTCCGGTTCTGCGCGAGAGGTTGGAGCATGTCCCCTTTCATCAGGGATGGCGACGTTATCACGGTCGCGCCGGTACTGCATTCACACCGAAACCAACACGACCTTGCCCGTTCTCCGCTCCAACCTGGAGGCGTGCCGGGATTGAGAGCCTCCGGCATCGGCCAGGTCGTAGCTTTCGTTTCTCCCTTGAACCAGAGGCTGGTCGTGCACCGGATTATCGGTCGGCACGACACCCGTTTCCTGATACAAGGCGACAATCTGTCGGGAACGGGCGCCGACAAGGTCCCCCTGGACGATGTCCTCGGGCGAGTGGTCCGGATCGAGCGCGGCCGAAAACGCGTCTGGCTCGGACTTGGTCCGGAGCGCTACGCCGTCGCGATTCTCTCCCGGGTCGGGTTGTTCCTCCCGATTCGGCTGCGGGCCGGCGCGCTGTTCCGTTTCTTAAGGAAGCGGCCGAATGAAAACACCTAGCCCGACCGCCGAATTCGC
>CAZSUX010000053.1:7063-12541 GCA_964610135.1 uncultured bacterium
CCGTTTCTTAAGGAAGCGGCCGAATGAAAACACCTAGCCCGACCGCCGAATTCGCGGAGTTGGTTCGAGGTGGCGCGCTTCCCCGTCTCCCATTGCAGGGGAGCATCGACCTGACCTACCGATGCAATAACAACTGCCGTCATTGCTGGTTGCGCCTGCCGCCGACCGCCGAGGAACAGAAGCAAGAGTTGGGCTTTGCTGAGATTCGGCGCATTGTGGACGAGGCGCGGGCAATGGGCTGTCGCGAGTGGTCGATCTCAGGCGGCGAGCCGATGCTGCGGCCGGATTTCCCGGAGATATTCGATTGTCTCACCCGCAAGGCACGCAGCTATACTCTCAATACCAATGGTACGCTCATCACGCCCGAGATTGCCCGTCTACTGACACGCAAGGGGTCCAAAATGGTAGCCCTCTACGGCGCTACCGCCGAAGTGCACGACCACATCACCCGCAACCCCGGTTCGTTTGACGCCGCGATGCGTGGTTTCCGGTATCTCCGTGAGGCTGGGGCCGGTTTCATCGTGCAGGTTGTCCCAATGCGCGACAACTACCGGCAGTTCGAGGAGATGGTGAAGTTGGCGAAGTCGCTCAGCCCGCACTATCGGGTGGGGGCCGCCTGGCTGTATCTCACCGCGTGCGGGTCAGTTGAGCGCAATGCCGAGATATCCCGCCAGCGTTTGAGCCCGACAGACGTCATCGCTCTCGACCAGCCTGACCTTGCCTGCGAGGAATCCACGAACTCGTTGTCAACCGAAGGCCCTGGGGACAGTCCCCGTGCGGGGACAGTCCCCGCTGACGAAGACGACCGCTTGTTCGCCGGCTGCATCGCCGCCCGCCGGGACTTTCACATTGACCCCTACGGTGGGATGACGTTCTGTTCCTTCATCAAGGACCCGGCTCTGCGCTTTGACCTGCGCAAGGGGACGTTCCGCACGGCTTGGGACGAGTTCATTCCCGGCCTCGCCGACCACGTGCGGGGCGGAAAGGAGTACCTGGAGAACTGTGGTCCGTGTGAGTACCGGCAGGACTGCCGTTGGTGCGGCGTTTACGGCTACCTCGAGCACGGTCGGCATGGGGCAAAGGTGGAGTACCTGTGTGAAGTGGCGCGCGAGAACCGGAGCTTCAAAGAGCAGTGGCAGCGAGACCATCGCCGCTACTTCGAGATTGCCGGCATCACGCTTCGGGTTGAGTCGGACCTGCCGTTCACCGGCCAGACTTTTGACCCGAAGTTCCGCAAGTTCCAGAAGACCGGCCCGGGTCCGGATACGGTAATCATTCGTCATCACTTCGAACTGCCCCTCGTGAAACCAGAAGAGCTCGGACGCGAGGTTTACCGCAAACCGCCCTGGGCCATATACCGAAAGGGACAGTCCTGGGTTTACCTGGGCATCTCACCCGTCAGCGATGACCACGAGTTGCACCGGGTGGTTGTCTTCAACAACGACTATTCACGCGGCGAATTCTATCGTCCGGACGACGCAGTCTTCCGGAAGGGCAATCTCCATTCTCTCACCCTGTTTCCCACCGACCAGGTTCTTCTCGCCCAGCTTCTGGCCGACCGCCAGGCCTGTTTCCTCCATTCGGCCGGAGCGATAGTGAGGCCAGAGCCAGGCACAAGCACAAGCTCCAAGCACAAGCCGGAGGTGGAAGGAGCCGGGTTGTTGTTTGTGGGCCATTCCGAGGCAGGCAAATCAACCACGGTGAAACTCCTGCAGGACCGGGCGGAGATTCTCTGCGACGACCGGAACATCGTGAGAAGAGAAGGTAAAGGTGAAGGTAGAGGTATAGCAGAAGGCGAACAGGGCAGGTTCCGGGTATATGGTTCATGGAGTCACGGCGAGGTGCCGCTGGTGTCGGCATCCTCGGCGCCGCTTCGGGCCATCCTGTTCATCAAACAGTCCCCGGACAACCGCCTGGTCCCGGTCACCGACCGCAGCGAGGTTCTGAAACGCTTGCTGGCCTGCGTGATTCGTCCGCTGGAGACGGCCGGATGGTGGCAGAAAACGCTCTCCGTAGTCGAAGCACTGGCCCGTGAGGTCCCGTGCTACATCATGGAGTTCGATAAGAGCGGCCGGATCGTGGAGCAGGTACTGGACCTGGCCAGACGAGAGGTTAAGGTTGAGGTTAAGGCAGAGGAAACCGGATGAGTTTGGCTTCTCGGCTTGGATCTCAACCTCAACCTGAACCTCAACTTTCTCCCTACGTCGAGGAGGTTAGGGCCGACCAGGGCGGACTGTGGCCGGAGCGCAAGCCGCTGCTCGGTCATCTGGACATCGAGCTGACCGAGCGCTGTAACAATGACTGTATCCACTGCTGCATAAACCTGCCCGCGAACGACCGGGCGGCGCGAGAGCGTGAGATGACAACCGATGAGGTCAAGCACATTCTGACTGAGGCGGCCGCGCTCGGCTGCCTGTCGGTGCGCTTCACCGGCGGGGAACCGCTGCTGCGCGACGACTTCGAAGAGCTCTACCTGTTCGCCCGGCGACAGGGCATGAAGGTGATACTCTTCACCAACGCCCGGCGGATGACGTCCCAGCTTGCAGACCTCTTTGCCCGCGTTCCGCCCGGCGAGTTGGCCGAGGTCACGGTCTACGGCATGAAGCCGGAATCCTACGAAGCCGTGTCACGGGTGCCGGGTTCCTACGCCGAGTTCCGCCGGGGCGTTGACCTGCTGCTTGACCGCCGGGTGCCATTCGTGGTGAAGGGCGCACTGCTGCCGCCGAACCGTGGTGAGATGGCGGAGTTTGCGGCGTGGGCTGCGAAGATACCGGCCATGGACAAGCCCCTCAGCTATTCGATGTTCTTCGACCTACGCGGGCGGCGAGACTCAGAGGCCAAGAACCGCCAGATTGCCGGGCTGCGTCTCTCGCCCGAGGAGGGCGTAGCTGTCCTCACCCGCGACCGCGAGGCATATCTCAAGGAGATGCGCCAGTTCTGCTTGAAGTTCATGGGGCCTGCCGGAGACAGGTTGTTTGCCTGTGGCGCCGGCCACGGGACGTGCGTCGATGCCTACGGCCGGGCACAAGCGTGCCTGATGCTGCGTCACCCGGATACAATCTATGACCTCAAGGCTGGTTCGCTCCGTGACGCGCTCACGACTTTCTTCCTCCGCCTGCGGGAAATGAAAGCCACGAACCTCGATTACCTTGCGCGCTGCGCTCGCTGTTTCCTGAAGGGTCTGTGCGAGCAGTGCCCGGCCAAGTCCTGGACCGAGCACGGCACGCTCGACACGCCGGTCGAGTATCTGTGTCGGGTCGCCCACGCTCAGGCCCGCGACCTCGGCCTGCTGCGGGCCGGCGAGCGAGCCTGGGAAGTCTCCGACTGGCGCAGCCGAAAGGAAAGGTTGAGGTAGAGGTTAAGGCTAAGATTGAGACGAAGATGAACCAGACTCCCCATCCCCCTTCTTCTTCCGGCCCTGTCTCAACCTCAACCTTGACCTCAACCTATTCCTCAACCGACTCCCTTCCCCGCTTCGAACTCTGGGACCGGATGAAGGAACGGCGAGCGCCAATCGCCTTCGATCTCGAAGTCACCGCCCGCTGCAACAACAACTGCCGCCACTGCTACATTAACCTGCCGGCCGACGATTCGGATGCCCGGGCCAACGAACTCTCTCTCGACGAGATAGAGCGCATCGCCGGCGAGGCAGTGTCGATGGGCGCAATGTGGTGCCTGCTGACCGGCGGCGAGCCGCTGCTGCGCGACGACTTCTTCGATCTTTACCTCAGGCTCAAACGTATGGGCCTGCTCGTTTCGGTCTTCACCAACGCCTGCCTGGTCTTGCCGGAGCACGTCGAGCTGTTCCGCAAGTATCCGCCGCGCGACATCGAGGTGACAATGTACGGCGCCACCGAGGCCGTTTATGAACGGGTTACGCGGCGGCCGGGTTCGTACCGGGCCTTCGTGCGCGGACTGGACCTGCTCCTCTCAAGCGGCGTCAAGGTGCGCCTGAAGGCAATGGCCCTGCGCTCCAATGTCCATGAACTACAGGAAATAGCCCGTTTCTGCCGCGCCCGGACCAAGGACTCTTACCGGTTCGACCCGCTGCTCCACCTGCGCTTCGACCGCGACCCGGCGCGCAACGCGGAGATTCGGGCTGAGCGCCTCAGCCCGGACGAGATCGTGGCGATTGAGCGGGCCGACGAGGCACGTTTCGGGGCTTTGCAGAAAGGGTGCAACGAACTCATCGTACCCGAGTTCGCGCACACGGGCGGCAACCATCTTTTTCATTGCGGAGTGGGCAACGGCAGCTTCACCGTGAGCTACGACGGCAAGTTCCGCCTCTGTTCGTCGCTTTGGCACCCGGACACGGTCTATGACCTGCGTCAAGGTACGCTCGCCGAAGCCTGGAAACAACACGTTCCCCGCGTGCGCGACCTCCGCTCAAGCCGGAAAGAGTTCCTGGAACGATGTCGCGTCTGTCCGATTATCAATCTCTGCCTCTGGTGCCCGGCGCACTCGTATCTTGAGACCGGCGAGATGGACACCGTGGTCGACTACTTCTGCCGGGTAGCGCATGCCCGGGCAAAGGCGTTGGGGCACGGAGGAGACCGGGGACCGAAGACGGAGGACGGGAGAAAGAGCTGAGGTTGAGGCCAAGGTTGAGGTTTCAAGGAAGAGAAGGAGATCGGGATGGCCAGAAGAGCGGACGGACGTCTTGTGACAACTGACCAGACCAAGGAGGAAGAGCCATGATCAGTGCAGAAAAGAAGGAATGGAGTACGCCCAGACTGAGGGTCTTTGTCAGGATGAGGACGGAGGAAAGCGTGCTTGCCAACTGCAAGCTGTCCGGGCTCTCGGGCGTATACACGCTCGCCGTCGGATGCAGGGGCAGGTACTCTTGTAGCCCCGTCTGCTATGACCGCATAGAAAGCTGACGGTCAGCCATTCCGCGGACGCAGCCGAAGCAGCAGGGATAGGTAGAGGATAAGACCAAGGCAAAGGTTGAGGTTCAGGACAAGGCAAAGGTCCCGGATGGTCCTCGAGTCTTCGCCAGGTGCCTTCCCTCGGCGCGCAGCCAACTAGTCGCAAGCGGTTGCCCGAAGTAGGCACGAGACAAACGGGCCTGGCGGTCATTCCCGTACGCCCGGACTGGCGTGCTTCCGGATGCGAGATCCATCTAGACAGACTGGAAGCCGTGATTCTCGCGGTTGTGCTGGCAAGAGTCGGGTTAAGTGGCCGAGCAGACTAGCCTTAGACGCGGCCGAAGGCGCCTATGTTGACATTCCGCGAGTCACCCTGAGAACCGTTCCCGGTACGGTTCCCGAGGTGGTTCCCACATTGATTTGGAGGGGCAGTTAGAAGGTGACTTGGACCCCGGTTCCGTAACCGGCCTGCGGTGTGAACGCGACCGGGACTTGGCATTCGATTCCGAGGGCCAAAGGCAGGGCGACTTGCCGGCTGTGTTACACGGCCAGCTGCTAACCGGCTCTGAAGCCGATTGCCGGCGTGATAGCCAAGGTGGTTTGCGGATGG
>CAZSUX010000054.1:0-12480 GCA_964610135.1 uncultured bacterium
CGTACGAGAACCGGATAGAGCTTGTGCCGGTGCGCCCGATTCGGAAGATGCGAGGGTTTCTGAAGGGCATCGATCCAAGCGTATGCCGTGACGACGACCGGCAATGAACGTCGTCGATTCCAGCGCGTGGCTTGAGTACTTCGCCGACGGACCCAATGCCGCGTTCTTCGCCCCGGCCATCGCCGCCACCGACAAACTGGTCGTGCCGACGCTGAGCCTGTATGAGGTGTTCAAACGCGTTCTGCAGCAGCGTACCGAGGATGACGCTTTGATGGCGATAGCTACGATGCAGCAGGGAACGGTGGTCGACCTCGACGCCGGCATCGCCCTGAGTGCGGCGCGCATCAGCATCGACTGCAAGCTACCGATGGCAGACAGCGTCATGCTGGCGACAGCGAGGACGTTTGAGGCGACGCTCTGGACTCAGGACGAGCACTTCAAAGGGCTCGCCGGGATCAAATACCGACCGGCGCGGGGCTAGCCTGACGCAGACCGGTTCGCTGACCGCGTCCTGTCATCCTTCCGGCCGCCTCTGCCGCTGTTTGACTATCAAGCACTCTCTCCCAGAAGTAGGGAAGTGCGACTTGCCGATTTCAAGATCTGCGGGGCGGCAAGTGAGCGGTTGACCGCGCATGAGCCATTGGTTATACTCTGGGTATGAAGACAGCAGTCTCGGTTCCGGATGAGATCTTCAAGGACGTCGAGCGGCTCGCTCGCCGTGCGCGCAAGTCTCGGAGCGAGGTGTATAGCGCCGCGCTCAAGGAGTACGTCGCCCGCCACGCGCCCGACGAGATAACCGAAGCTATGAACCGCGTGTGCGAACGAGTCAAAGGCGAGAAGGATGCTTTCGTTGCTGCCGCAAGTAGCCGAGTCTTGGAGCAAGCCGAGTGGTGATCTCCCGCGGGGAAGTCTGGTGGGCCAGTCTTCCACCGCCGACGGGGTCGGGCCCGGGCTTCCGACGACCGGTTATAGTCGTGCAGGGCGACGCGCTGAATCGAAGCCGATTGGCCACGGTCGTCTGTGTTCCGCTGACAAGCAATCTGCGCTGGGCAGATGCTCCCGGAAACGTGCCGCTCTCTGGTGCTAACGCGGGCTTGCCCAAAGACTCGGTGGCGAATGTCTCTCAGATTGTGATCCTCGATAGGACGCTGCTTACTGAACGCGTGGGAAGACTGCCGGCGAGCAAGTTGGAGCTTGTGCTGACCGGCATTGACATAGTGCTGGGCCGATAGCCTGGGCCACGCTCGGCAGTGTCGTCTGTGCCGGCACCGCGTTTCCTCTGTTTGACTCTCTGACGCCCTCTTCTATAATGACCGCACGTCGGCTAACTGCTAACGGCTAACTGCTAACGGCCGGAGGCGGGAAGCCCGCGCCGGGGTGGTGGAATTGGCAGACACGCATGGTTGAGGGCCATGTGCTTTACGGCATGCAGGTTCAAATCCTGTCCCCGGCATTTTCCTAACCACAGATAAACACTGATG
Source organism: uncultured bacterium (assembly GCA_964610135.1). Lineage (GTDB taxonomy): Bacteria > Hydrothermota > Tepidihabitantia > Tepidihabitantales > Tepidihabitantaceae > UBA2258. The sequence goes on from CAZSUX010000054.1 coordinate 1,482, forward strand.
GACACAGATGCAAAGGGGCTCCATGAGGACATCACGCAGGACGTCATTGGAGCCGCATTCGATGTCCACAATACGTTGGGCTGCGGGCTACTCGAGAAGGTCTACGAGAACGCACTCGCGTGGGAGCTGACGTTGCGGAAACACGCAGTCAGTGCTCAGAAGGAATTCACGGTCACCTACAAGAAAAAGGAAGTCGGAGTCTACTACGCGGACCTGGTGGTTGACGACAAGGTAGTCGTGGAAGTGAAATCGGTCAGTGCCCTGGATGATGTCCACCGCGCCCAAGTACTCAACTACCTGAAGGTCTCCGGCATCAGAGTCGGTCTTCTGCTCAACTTCGCCAGACCCAAACTGAGATTCGAGAGGTTCGTCGTCTGAACCCCTGTCGTATCTGCCCGATCCGTGTTTATCAGTGTTCATCCGTGGTTGACTAGTGTCCCGGGTCATTATCCTGCTGTTGGACGGAGTAGGGTGCGGGGAGTTGCCCGACGCGGACAGCTACGGGGACATAGGCTCCAACACTCTCGGCAACCTTGCCAAGGCTGTGGGCGGTCTCCGCCTCCCGAACCTCGCCCGGCTCGGCCTCGGCAACATCATTCCGATTCAGGGCGTTCCGCCGCAGCAGAAACCCAAGGCGTGCTTCGGCAAGATGGCCGAGCAGTCAGTAGGAAAGGACTCGACGACCGGGCACTGGGAAATCGCAGGCCTGGTGACCAGCGACCCATTCCCGTTGTTCCCTGACGGTTTCCCTCCTGAGTTCATACACAGCCTGGAGCAGACAATCGGCCGGAAGGTCATCGGCAACAAGGCGGCATCCGGCACGGAAATCATCAAGGGGTTGGGCGAGGAACATCTACGGACCGGGTGCCCGATTGTCTACACGTCGGCCGACAGCGTGTTGCAGATTGCCTGCCACGAGGATATCATCCCGCCCGATGAGCTGTACCGCATCTGCCGGAAGGCCCGCGGCCTATGTGCTGGCCGTTTCTGCGTCGGTCGAGTCATCGCCCGCCCGTTCACGGGCAAGCCGGGCTCGTTCATCCGAACCACCCGACGCAGGGACTTCTCCTGCTCGCCACCGCAGCTGACATTGCTCGACAAGGTGAAGGAAGCCGGCCTTCCGGTTGTCGGAATCGGCAAGGTTGATGACCTGTTCGCCGGACGCGGGTTCACGGACACCCACCACTCAGTCAACAATGCCGACTGCGTGCGCCTGACCATCGAAGCGATGGAGAAGACGAAGGCCGGCCTCATCTTCACGAACCTGGTCCAGTTCGACATGGACTGGGGACACCGGAACAACCCGACCGCCTTCGCAGAAGGGCTGAGAGAGTTCAACGCCTCTCTCCCCAACATCCTGAACCACCTCGACCGGCACGACCTGCTCTTCATCACCGCAGACCACGGCAACGACCCGACCACACCTTCGACCGACCATTCCCGCGAATACGTACCCCTGCTGGCGCTCGGGCCGGGCTTCAAGCAAGGCACGGACCTCGGGACACGTCCCACCTTCGCCGACCTGGGCCAGACCGCGGCCGAGTTTCTGAAGGTGAAACTGACGCCGCACGGCACGAGCTTCCTGAAGGAGATGACAGCATGACCAAGACCACTCAGACACGCCTGCTCCGCGCCGCCCGAACCGCAGCAAAGAACGCCTATGCCCCATTCTCGAAGTTCAAAGTCGGTGCGGCGGTGCTGACCACGAATGGCCGTATCTTCTCCGGCTGCAATGTCGAGAACGGCTCGTACGGCCTGACTATCTGCGCCGAGCGCGTCGCGATAGCCACGGCAGTATCGGCGGGCGAGCGCAAGATAGATGCCATCGCCATCTTCGCCCGCCCCTCCAAACGGCAGACGGCCGGTCGCCGAGCGAGAATCCCCGGGTTGACGCCGCCCTGCGGCGCATGCCTGCAGGTGATTAGCGAGTTCTCGGAGAATCCGGAGATCATCCTGACGAACGGACGTACAACGAAGACGTATCGTCTGAGGGAACTTCTGCCGCTGGGATTCAGGCTATAGTCGGCTTGGGACACGATCCGAAATCGCCAGAGGGGGACAGTCCCCGCCGCGCAGGAACGCGGCGCAATCCGGTACAGTCCCCGCGATTTCGGTCATGTCCCGCGCCTTGCTAGCTGATACGTTCGAGGCCGTGCATGTACGGCCTCAACACCTCGGGAACCACAACCGTACCGTCCGCCTGCTGGTTGTTCTCGAGTATTGCCACGAACACCCGCGGCAGAGCAAGCGCCGAGCCGTTTAGCGCATGCGGGAAAAACGTCTTGCCGTCCTTGCCCTTGACCCGGATGCCGCCGCGCCGGGTCTGGTAGTCCTCGCACGCGGAGATTGAAGAAACCTCAAGCCAGCGAACCTGCCCCGCTGCCCACGCTTCCAGGTCATAGGTCTTGGCCGACTGGTGCGCCATGTCCCATGCTGCGAGCCGCTTGACCCGGTAGGGAATGCCAAGGTCGCGTAGCAGACTCTCGGCCTCCTGCCTCATCTCCTCCAGCGCTTCGTAGGTCTTCTCCGGATGCACGAGGCGCACGAGTTCCACCTTGTCGAACTGGTGAACCCGAATCATGCCGCGTACGTCTTTGCCGTACGAACCGGCTTCGCGCCGGAAGCTGGGCGTGTACGCCACGTACTTGAGCGGCAGCTGTGACTCCTGCAGCGTCTGGCCCCTGTGGTAATTCACCAGTTGCGGCTCGGCGGTCGGCACGAGGTAGATGTCGTCTTGGGTCTTGTACATCTCGCTCTCAAGGTGTGGCAGTTGCCCGGTAGCCTCAAGCGTGGCCGCGTTGGCCATGTACGGCGGCGAGATCTCAGTGTATCCGTGCCGCCGCGTGTTGGTGTCGAGGAAGTAGTTGATAAGCGCGCGCTCAAGCAGTGCACCCTGGCCCTTGAACACGACAAACCGCGAGCCGGCCAGCCGGGCCGCAGCCTCAAGGTCAATCACTCCCAGCGCCTCGCCCAGGTCCCAATGCGCGAGCGGCTTGAATTCGAACTTGCGCGGCTCGCCCCATTGGCCGACGGTCTCTTCTTCGTCAGTGACCGACGCATGGACAACGTTCGGCAACTGCTTGGCCAGCTCAGACTGCTCGGCCTCGATGCGGGCCACGTCGGTGTCCAGTCGCCTCACCTGTTCGGAAACCTCACGCGCCTCGGCCACCTCGGCCGCGCACTCGCGCTTCTCCTTCTTGGCCTGGCCCACCGCCTCGGAAACCTGCTTCTGCCGGTGGCGCGCCTCGTCGCGTTCTTTCGACAGCCTGCGGCGGTCCGCGTCGAGCGCGACTATCCGCTCGATGTCGATTCCCGAACGGCGCAGGGCGAGCACCCGCCGCGCCTCGTCCGGGTTCTCGCGAATCAGTCTGATGTCCATGGCTGGATTCTAAGAGGAAACCCCTAGACCGTCAACTGCGCGTGCCCTAGAACCGCACCGAGACGATGCTGAGCCCGCCGTTGACGGCCGACGGCTGGAGAACGCCGACGCGCGAGTCTTCCAGACGCAGCAGTCGGCTCAACGGTCTCTCGAACCGCACGGTCAGCAGCCCGACACCGGTACCAAGCGCGGCCCCGGCCAGCACGTCCGACGGCCAGTGTCGGCCAAGATAGACTCGTGATAACGCGACCAGCGCACCACCCACGCCTAGGAAGGGAGCGAGTCGTGGGAATTTCAGAACATACACCGTTGCCACCGCGAAGTAGCTGGTAGCGTGGCCGGACGGGAACGCGCTGTAAAGCCATCCCGGGTTCGCGTCCTCCGGTCGAGGCCGGTTCACGATGGCACGTACGCCGATGAGTACTGCCGTCGCCCCTAGGTATGAGCAGGTGGTGAGCGCGGCCGCCCGCTTCAGTTCGGGGCCGCCGCCGACGTACAATGCCACGCCACTACCCAGGGCCGTATAGTCTTCGCCGGCTTGGGTGACCGTCGACATGACCACGTCCATTGTCGGGCCGTTCCAGCCGGAGTGGATACCTTCGTACATCTGCTGGTCAATGCCCCCGCAGAGCGTCAGCAGCAAGAGCAGGCAGTTCAAGCCGGTTGCCGCCCGGTCAGGTCCCGGTCGCGCCCCGGGCGGCCTTGACCAGAAGGTCGTACTCGACGTTGACTCTGTCGCCCGGTCGGCGTTGCTTCAGGGTGGTGTTCTCCCAGGTGTGGGGGATGATGTTGACCGCGAACTCGCCGGGCCGCAGTGACGCCACGGTCAGGCTGATACCGTCCACGCAGACCGAGCCCTTCTCGACCAGCGGGCGCGACGTGCGCCGGTCGGTTTCAATCGCAAGTGTCCAATAGCCGGAATGCTGCTCGATGCGACGGACCTTCCCGACCTCGTCCACGTGCCCCTGCACGAAGTGGCCGCCCATCCGGTCGCCGGCCCGCAGCGCCCGCTCCAGGTTTGCGGTATCACCTGTCTTCAGACGACCGAGGGTCGTCGCTTCGAGGGTCGCGGCCACGGCCTCGACGTCGAAGGCCTGTTTGTCCGCCCTGGTGACAGTCAGGCAGCAGCCGTTCACGGCCACGCTATCGCCGAGCTTCAACTCACCGGCGAATCCGGCTCCGATTGTGAATACCCGGTTGCCCTGTCGGCTTGTTGCCCGTCCGACTCGGCCGACGGTTTCAACGAGCCCGGTGAACATAGCCTTCCGTGAGAAAGTCCGGACCGAGACAACGATGCTCGACTCGTCTCAGTTCGATTGCCTGCCCCAGCCCGCGGGCAGCAAGACCGTGAGTGAAAGACTTGCCCGGGCCGAGTATCTTCGGTGACTGAAAAAAGTACACCTTGTCCACGATGCCGACGTCCAGCGCCGAGGAGGCCACGGTCGCACCGCCCTCAATCAGGACCGTCTGCAACTGCCTTCGGTGCAGCTCCGCCAGTATTTCCGGCCAACTCAGCAGCCCGTCTTTGCTCTTGCTGACGCGCAGCACCTCGACATTCTTCGCCCAGAGACGTTCGGCTCTCGCGGCATCGCTGCTGGCGGTGAAGACCAGCACCGGGCCCGGCTCTTTGAGCAGCCGTGACCCGGACGGCGTCTCGAGGTCCGAATCGAGGACGACGCGCACCAGCTGCTTGGCAGGCTTCACGCGACAGGTCAGGAGCGGGTCGTCGGCAATCACTGTCTTGACGCCCACGACAATCGCGTCGGCGCAGAGGCGCAGGCTATGCCCAAGCGCGCGCGCCCGGGGCCCGGTTATCCACTTCGAGCGGCCCTTCTTGTCGGCGACCATTCCGTCGAGCGTGGCCGCAACCTTCAGGCTGACGAAGGACCGGTGCTTGCGCAGGGTAGTGAAATAGCCCTCGTTCAGCCGCCGGGCCTCGTTCGCCAGCAGGCCGACCGAGGTCTTGATGCCGCTCTCGCGCAGGAAGCGCATCCCCCTGCCGTTGACGCGTGGGTTCGGGTCGAGTGTCGCGGCCACGACCCGCTTGATTCCGGCCAGTTGGATGGCATTCGTGCAGGCGGGAGTCTTGCCGTGGAAACAGCATGGCTCCATCGTCACGTACAGGGTCGCCCCTTCTGCCCGGCGCCCCACAGCAGTAATTGCCTCGACTTCGGCGTGCGGACCACCGAAGCGGCGGTGCCAACCGCGGCCCACTACCCGGCCGTTCTTGACGAGCGCGGCGCCGACCATCGGGTTGGGCGAGACCCTGCCGCACCCGCGCCGTGCCAGGTCGAGCGCCTCGGCCATGAACGCTGCTTCTCTCACGCGCCTATCATAGAAGCATGCCCGATGTTGTCAAGAACCGACCGCGCCCCGGCCCGCAGCCCTGACTTCTGCATTCTGACTTCTGGAATCTGACTTCGGCTGACTTGGCGAACTAGTCGTAGTCTATCCGGAAATCTCTGTATTCGTCCCGGCACTCACTCCACTCCGTCGCCACGTCGGCTACCTGCGCGTCGGGCGGACCTTTGTGCAACCGCGTGATGAACTGCTCCAGCCTCCGCCTTTCGCCCTCGGCTTCGGCTTCCACTCGCCCGTCGGGCAGGTTGCGCACGACCCCGCGCAAACCGAGTCCGGTCGCCTCCCTCACGACGAACGCCCGGTAGCATACGCCCTGCACAATGCCGGAGGCAACCGCGTGGAGAGACGCTCTGTTCGCCTGATTGGTCATGGATGAAGATACGAACGCGTCCCCGCCCTGTCAAGCAGCCCCCACCGGGTGTGGATAAGTGGTTCGTAACCTGGGCACAAGCTGCCGGAAAGCCGGGCGCAGCCGGTGCGTCCCCGGCATTGATTCAGTGGGCAACCAGTTGGCAAACGGTGATGAACCTGCCGACAACTTGACTAGCCAGAACCCCGGTCTATATTCAATGTGGACTTTCCTATGAGGAACCGATTGCAGATTTGCCTGACGAGCATGGCGCTGCTGGCGCTCGTCGCCGGCGCCCGGGCACAGGTCGTCGCTGAGACTATCGGCTTCACGTCCCGTGACCGCCAGATGTATGGCCCCGCGGTCCGGTACATTGCCTTCGATTCGCTGTCCGGGACTCACGCCGTCTGGAAGGACGGATACGGCTCGATCCGCTACAACTTCCGGCCCCGCGACGGCGGCTGGCGCTGGCCCGGCGGAATGGTCGTGAACTCGGAACCGCGTACTCTCGGCTCGATGGACATCAACGTCCGCTTCGGCAGCGCCATGATCTCCGCCGACCACCTGTTCCGCAACACCCACCTCTTGACCCGGTTCGTCGACAGCAGCTCGGGAACGGGCAACTTCCACGAGCAGGAAGTCGGCGGAGACTGCCGCTACACGCTGGTCGGCGCGGCCAATTTCGGCTTCTACAAGTTCGCTGCCTTGAGCGATGACTCGCTCATCTACCGATCTCTGGCCGGGGCGAGACTCATCGGCCATGTGGGCGCCTTCCCAGCGTTCAACCTGGCCGTATCGAAGCAAAGCGGCCAGTACGGGTTCATCTGGGCGGAAACCGAGGGCCCGGACCGCGGCGCCCTCTTTCTCCAGGAGACACCGAATAACGGCCAGATTTGGTTCGCGGTGTCGCGACTTTCGGACTCGATTCCGTCGCCCCTGTCCCGATCCCTCCTTTCCGGCTGCGGGACCTATGATACAACCCGAATCCACCTGCTGGCTGACCTGTATGACGGCAGCGATGTCCTTCACTCCCAAATCTGGCACTACTCCAAGTACCCGGAGCCCTATTGGCGCCTAGTGCACGAATACTCGTGCCCGACCGGAACCCGGCTCGGCGATGACGCGCTGGCCGCGGACCGGCCCAGTATCGGGATGAACCGGGCCCTGGGCGAGCTGTACGCAGTATGGGAGCAGTTCGACCCGGACAATGTCGACCCGGTCACCGGTCTGTGTCGCGCCGATATCTGGGCCGCCCGCACAAGCGGCGCCGCCCACAACTGGAGCCCGGCGATGCGCCTCACCCAGCCCGACAGCACCAGCAAGCGCTTTCCGTTCCTGAGTGAGGTGGTCAACGACACGCTCCATGTCATCTGCTTTGCGGACCAGGTTGCCGGATTCTCAGAACAGAGCCAAGGGCCACAGACCACAAACGCCGTCATGTGCGTGCGGGTGCCGGTCGACGTGCTGCCGGCAGGAATCGAGGAGAACAAACAACCGCCCGTGTCCCGTCCGGCGCTGGATGCCAGCCCCAATCCGTTCCGCACGACCACGACCATCCGCCTCTCCGGCTCATCACTCATCACTCATCACTCATCGCTTGTCGTCCGCGTCTACGACGCCTCGGGTTGTCTCATCCATTCGTCATTCGTCATTCGTCATTCGTCATTTGTACTGGACCTGCGGTCAATGCCGGTAGGCGTCTACTTCGTGACGGTCGGAACCGGGCCGAACACTGCCTCCTGCCGCATCGTGAAGGCGCCATGAGAGGCCAAGGACAAAGAGAAAAGGGGAAATGACCAAGTCCGGACTTGGGATTTTCCACTTTCAACTTTCCACTTTTTCCTTTCCACTCGGCACTTCTGACTTCTAGCATCTAGCTTCTGACATCTGACCTCGCCTGATTCGCGGATTGACAGTATGGCCATTCCTGCTATCCTCTGTCCCAGTCTAACATCGCCAAGGAGGAAAATTGGCTAAACATTGCGAGATTTGCGGCAAAGTCGGCGTGGTCGGCTCGAACATCAGCCATGCCCACAACGTAACCAAGCGGACCTGGGAGCCCAACCTGCAGCGCGTCCGGGCCAAGGTCAATAACGAGAATAAGCGCATCTGGGTCTGCACGCGCTGCCTGCGCTCAGGCAAAGTCCAGAAGGCCTCAAGCGCTCACGCATAGTACCGGTATCTGAATTGCGGGAGGTTTCTTGAAGTGTCTCATTACCGGCATCACCGGCTTTGCCGGCAGCCACCTGGCTGAGTATCTCCTTTCCCGGGGCGACTGCGAAGTGCACGGCACGATGCGCTGGCGCTCCCGGATGGAGAACATCACTCAGCTCGGCGACCGGATTACGACCCATGTCTGCGACATCCGCGACGCGACCGCGATGTACGAACTCGTCCGGGACCTGAAGCCGGACCGCATCTACCACCTCGCCGCCCAGAGCTTCGTGCCCATGTCGTGGACCGCGCCGGCCGAGACCATGACCACGAACGTCCTCGGCCAGATCAACATCTTCGAAGCAATCCGTGCGGTCGGCTGCCCGACCCGAGTGCAGCTTGCCTGCTCCAGCGAAGAGTACGGCATGGTCCTGCCTGAAGAGACGCCGATCAAGGAAACCAACCCGCTCCGGCCCCTCTCGCCCTACGCGGTCAGCAAGGTCGCCCAGGACCTGATGGGCTACCAGTACCACCAGAGCTACGGCATGCACATCATCCGCACCCGCGGGTTCAACCACACCGGCCCGCGCCGCGGCGACGTGTTCGTAACCTCCAACTTCGCCAGGCAGATCGTCGAGGTCGAACGGGGTCGGCAGGCACCGGTAATCCACGTCGGCAACCTGAACGCGGTCCGTGACTTCACCGACGTCCGCGACACCGTGGTCGGCTACTATCTCGCACTCGAAAAAGGCAAGCCCGGCGATGTCTACAACGTCGCCACCGGCAAAGGCTACAAGATAAGCGAGATGCTCGACATCCTGCTCAGCTTCTCCACCGTCAAGATCGAAACCAAGCCGGACCCCAAGCGGATGCGGCCGAGCGACGTCAAGCTCCTGCTCGGCGACGCGACCAAGCTCCGGACGGAAACCGGGTGGGAACTGAAGTACAAGTTCGAGCAGACGATGAAAGACCTGCTCGACTACTGGCGCAGCCGCAACGCCTGAGGCAAACCCGAAGCCCGAAACCAGAATGACGAATCAAGCTCGATTGCCCGAATGTGGAGGTGCTGACTTGATGGTGCCTGCCATTCGGTCTTCGGGTTTCAATCGGAATTCGGGCTTCGTCATTCGAGCTTCACTCACGCTGTGAGCCGGATTCTCGTCACCGGCATCGAGGGATTCGTCGGCGGGCACCTCGCACGACATCTGACTTCTTCGGGCCACACCGTCTTCGGCCTCCATTGGGCTGACGCGCCCGCCGGTCTCCCGGGTGAGCTTCACAAGGGCGACGTCTGCGACTTCGACGGGACACGTTCGCTGCTCGAAAAGACACGGCCCGACGGTATCATCCACCTCGCCGGTATCAGCTCGGTGGCCCTGTCCGAATCGCGCCAGATGACTACCTACGAAGTCAACGCGCTGGGCACGCTCAAACTCCTCGAAGCCGTCCGCCAGCTCCAGCTCAAGTGCCGCGTCATCCTCATTTCCTCGGCCGATGTCTACGGCCGCTCCAATGTCGGCCGGCCGCTGGACGAAAACCTGCCCTCCCTTCCGCTCAGCCCCTACGCCTTGAGCAAACACATGACCGCAGAAGCCGGCCGGTTCTACCAACGGGCGTTCGGACTCGACGTGATCATCCTGCGGCCATTCAGCCACACCGGCCCGGGCCAGGCCACTACGTTCGTCTTTCCCAAGGTGGCAAACGCCATCGCCCAGATCGAACGTGGCAAGATGGAACCAGTCATCGAGATGGGCGACCTCCAGGTTAGGCGTGACTACACCGACGTCCGCGACGTGGTCCGGGCCTACGGGCTTGCGCTCGAGCGCTGCGCCTCCGGTGAAACCTACAACGTCACGTCCGGCAAGCCGGTGATAATCAAGGAAGGCGTGGACTACCTCTGCGGTCTTTCCCGCGTTCCGGTCGAAGTCAGGAGCTCGGCTGCCAAGTTCCGGCCCCACGACATCCCGCTCCTTACCGGCGACCCTTCGAAGTTCACCGCCGCGACCGGCTGGAAGCCGGAAATACCGTTCACCCAGACTCTTTCCGACCTGCTGGACTATTACCGCGGGCTGTAAGCCCGCGGTAAGCCCGAATCTCGAAACCCGAATGACGATTGAAGTTCAAAGCCCGAATAGCGGAGTGTGACTTGATTGCCGGCGCCGCTGCCATAGAATCCACAAGATGGTGAAACCCGGCAGGCAGTTCGATCTGGAAGAACGCACCGCTTCCTTTGGCGAGGCAGTCATCCGCTTCACTCAGACAATCCGCGAAACGGCGGTAACGCGACCACTGGTGAACCAACTGGTCCGGGCCGCGACTAGCGTCGGCGCGAACTACTGCGAGGCCAACGACGCCGAATCCAAGTCCGACTTCAGGCACAAGATCGCCATCTGCCGAAAGGAGTCCCGGGAAACGGGACACTGGCTTCGCATGCTAACGGCAGCCCTGCCGGAGTTGGCCCCGGAGACACGCAAACTCTGGCAGGAAGCCAAGGAACTCAACCTCATCTTCGGCGCAGTCATCCGCTCCTCCACCAGCCGCAAAGCCCCTCCGGACGACGCTTGCCCCCCGTGACCCATCTGCTCGTGCAACCGTTTTTCTGTAATTCGGTATTCGGAATTCAATCGTCATTCGTGCTTCGTCACTCGAGCTTCCCCGTCTGCCCTTCCTCATTCGCGCTTCGGATTTCAATCGTCATTCGTGCTTCGTCATTCGAGCTTGGTCGAGAGCTTCTCCTAGCATGAAGCTCTCGGTCA
>CAZSUX010000055.1:0-12430 GCA_964610135.1 uncultured bacterium
CCAGACTCCCTTCCGGTCCAGAGCACGTCGACTCCCAGGTCCCGCATCTCAATTCCCAAAGCCAGAGCCGGGAACACATGCCCGCCGGTGCCACCCGCGCCGAGAACCACCTTCACTGCGGCCACCTGCCTGTCACGCTCTGCCTCCGCGCCGTCCGACCGGGGCCGCCGAGGCCAACCCGCCCAGCACCAGTACCTTGTGTCGGGCCGGCGCCGCGGCCATCCCGAAGCGGAGGACGCTGCCGCGTGGAGCCGGCGGCAGGTCCACGGTCATCCGGTTCCGCCGGTATCGTGAGACATTCAGCAGGACACCGACTGCGAACAAGTTTGAGAGTAGCGCCGACCCTCCGGACGAAATGAAGGGCAGAGGTTGGCCGGTGGTTGGAATCAGGCCCAGCGCAACGGCTATGTGGACTACGGCGTACAGGAAAAGGACCAGGGTTATCCCCGCGGCTAGGTACTGGCCGAATGGTGTCCGCGCCTCGCTGCTTATCTTCATGCCGTACAGGAATAGTATCAGGTAGAGCAGGCAGACGGCCACGCTGCCGATGAACCCGAACTCCTCCCCGATTTCCGCGAAGATGAAGTCATTGTACATCTTCGGCAGAAACTGGAACTTCTGCCGGCTCTCACCCAAACCCCTGCCAAAAGGACCTCCGGATCCGATGGCAATCAACGACTGTTCCTGCTGGCGATGCTTGCCCGTCCTGAATCTGGTCCACCGGTCACGCGCGTACGGAATGCAGGTAATAGCCAGTGTGAACAACGCGACCCCGACCAGCACGGTCACAAACAGGTACCGCCATCTCACACCGGCGACCACGAAGAGAGCGAAACCCGCGACGGCGATGATGAAGCTCGTGCCTACTGCCGGCTGCATCAAAGTGAGTCCGACGATGCCGAGCACCACCATTCCGGGCACTAAGCACCCCCAGAGCAGGTGCTGCTCCACACCCCGCTCTTTCACCGAGTCGAAGTAGCCGGCCAGCCAGACGAGCAGCGCGAACTTGGCGAACTCGGCAGGCTGAAACGAGAGCGCCCCGCTTCCGAGTGCGCGCTTCACGTCCTTGAACATGAGGCCGATGACCAGAGTGAGGACCAGCACGCTGGCCGACCCGACCAGCATCACCCATTTCGTCTTGCGGTTCCATATTGTGTAGCGGAGTTTCGCTCCCAGGAACAACGCCACTAGACCCGCACCCGCCCGCAGTCCCTGAGACTGGAGGAACGCAACACCCTTGTGGCAGGTCGTCGCGTAGACGAGCGTCACGCCGATCAGAACAAGGGTCACTACGACGAAAAGCACGGTTGAGTCGATCGGCCCCGATGGCCGCTCCGAACGACGTGCGCCCCCCAATCTGAGACTAGTCAAGTTTGCTCACTTCCATCCGGAACGCCTCGCCCCGGGCTTCGAAGTCTCGGAACTGGTCGAAGCTGGCAAAGCCCGGTGCGAACAGCACTGCGTCCCCGGCCCGCGCCTTTGCCCGGGCGACGATTGTCGCCGCCCTGAGGTTAGGAAGCACGTTGTAGCGGCGGAATCCGACCGCGGCTAGTTCGCGCGCAATCCGCTTGCTGCTCTCGCCAACCAGCAGGACCCAACTCGCATACTTGCTCATGGCCCGGGTGTATTCCGCTGTCGGCAGAGCCTTCTCTCTGCCCCCGGCAATCAACACCACGCCCCTCGCCTCTTGCCCCTCGCCGCTCGTCGCGATCGCCTCGAGCGACTTGGCACCCGCAGCGGGATTGGTCGTCATCGAGCTATTGATGTAGTCCACGCCTCGGAAGCGGCGGATGTGCTCCAGCCGGTGTGGCAGACCCGTGAAGGTCTTGAGAGCGCCGCGAATCGGGGGCAGACCGACTCCGAGCAATCGCACGGTGGCGATGGCCGCAAGGCAGTTCTGGACGTTGTGCCTCCCCCGGAGCCCCAGCTGCCGAACCGGCAGCACCTTGCGGCCGTCTGCCCAGAGGCTCCCGTCCGCAAAGCACGCGTCCACGCTGCGCCGCCTCAGCGAGAAGAAGTGCTTCAATGCCTCGCCCCGAGCCCTAGCCGCATGGATCAGCCGGTCATCGCAATTGAGAACTGCGCAATCGTTCTGGTCTTGGCGGTCGAGTATCCTGAGCTTGCAGTCCGCGTACCGGCGGACCGTGCCGTGGCGGTTCAGGTGGTCGGGAGTGATGTTGAGAATCACGGCGACTTTGGGTTTCAACCAGCGCACCCGTTCGAGCTGAAAGCTGGAAACCTCCACGACATAGTAGTCCTTTGGTCCGGCCATGAGCGCCGACGAGAGCGGATGCCCCGGCGCCAGATTCCCGCCGCAGAAGACTCGCTTGCCGGCGTTCTCAAGCATCCGTGCGGTCAGGACGGTAGTGGTCGATTTGCCGTTCGTGCCGGTAATGGCAATGATCGGGCCGCCGACACGCTGTCCGACAGGGCTCGCCGCGAGCAACCTGCTTGCCAGGTCAAGTTCATCAACAATCGGAACCGACCTCCGGCGCAGAGCCCGAACCAACGGATGAGTGTTGCTGATTCCAGGGCTCACGACGGCCCAGTCGGCCCGCGCGGTTTCAGGCCGTCGGGTGATCTTGAGGCCCACGTTCTTGAGACGGGCCACAGGTTTCGATGTGAGCACGGCCACCGCCTCATCAGTTCCGATGACCTTCGCGCCCGACCGTAGCAGGAATCGAGCGACGGACACCCCGGAACGCCCCAGACCTACTACCAGCACGTTGGCGCCTTCAAGCTCGTCCGTGCTCGTCAGTGTCAGTCCGTGTCCGTCCGTTTCCACCCCTCTCATCGTATCTTCAGCGTCCCCAGCGCTGCCAGTCCGAACAGCACGGCAAGGATCATGAAGCGGGTAACAACCTGCGGCTCGGACCAGCCCGCAAGCTCGAAGTGGTGGTGCAGCGGGGCCATTCGAAAGAGCTTCCTGCCTCCGGTAGCGTGGAAGTAGCAGATTTGCAGGAGCGTCGAGCCGGTTTCCATCACCAGGACGCCGCCGATTATCGGCAGGAGTATCTCGTGCTTGCACATTATCGCGGTGAAGCCCAGGATGCCACCTAGCGGCAGCGAACCGGTGTCACCCATGAAAATCTGCGCCGGCCAGGCATTGAACCAGAGGAACCCAAGGCAGGCCCCGACCATGGCCAGGCAGAGAATGGTCATCTCGCCGCCGGTCGGTACGAACATGATGTTCAAGTACTGCGCGAGTTTGTAGTGCCCGGAAACGTAGCACAGCACGGCGTAGCTGCCGAGTGCAATCGTCACGAGCCCGGCCGCGAGGCCGTCCAGGCCGTCGGCCAGGTTGACCGCGTTTGACGCCGATACGATGACCAGCATCACGAATGGGATGTAGAACCAGCCGAACTGCACGACGACGTTCTTGAAGAGGAGCACGTTTGTTGTCGACCGATTCGCCGGGTCCACCGGGATGAAGTAGAGCACAGCCCCGACCAGAAACGCCAGCGCGAACTGGCTTGCCAGCTTCACCGTCTTGCTCAGTCCGCGCGGCTTCCTGAGCCTGACCTTGACGTAGTCGTCAACGAATCCGAGCAACCCGAGCCAGGTGGCGACCAGCAGCCCCAGCTGTATCTGACGGTTCCTGAGGTCGGCGAAGAGGAGCACAGCGATGATCCCGGCCGCCAGTATGAGAACGCCGCCCATGGTCGGAGTGCCGGCCTTTCCCTTGTGGCTTTCCGGCACCTCGTCGCGGACGTTCTGGCCGATGTTCAGACGCCGCACCAGCCGGATGAGGGACGGCCCGAGCAAGAGCACGAGCACGATGGCAAGCCCGCCGGCCGCAGCCGCCCGGAAGGTGATGTACTTCACCAGATTCAGCGGTCCGAACGACCCGCGCAGCGACATCAGCAAAGAGTACAGCACCTAGGCCATCCCCTTGAGCAGATCGCGAACCGTCTCGCAGTCATCGAAATGCCGGCGCTCGGGGCCGACAATCTGGTAGTCTTCGTGTCCCTTGCCGGCGACCACGACCGCATCGCCGGGATTCGCTTCGGCCAGCGCGCGCCGGGTCGCTTCTCGCCGGTCCGGTTCCACGATTCTGGGAGCTGCTGCCATACCGCGGAGGATTTCGTCGATAATCGCCTGCGGCGATTCGCTACGGGGATTGTCAGATGTGACAATCGTCACATCGGCAAGTTGCACGGCGGCCTCGCCCATTAGAGGCCGTTTGCCGCGGTCGCGGTCGCCGCCGCAGCCGAACACCACGATGAGCCTGCCGGTTGTCAACTCCCTGACCGTTGCCAGCACCCGGCGCAGAGCATCCGGAGTATGAGCGAAGTCCACGTAGACTCTGAAGGGCTGGCCAGCATCTACCGGCTCGAGTCGGCCGGGGACGGCGGCAAGCGCCTCTGCGCCCGCGACCATCAATTCTGGAGTCCAGCCGAGGGCCTTGCCGGTACCGATGGCCGCCAGCAGGTTGAGGAGGTTGTGCCGGCCGACTAGCCTGAGCCGCACCGGCCAGGTACGGGCATCCACGTTTACCTCGCAGTCGAGTCCATCCGGTCGCACTCCGCTGACTCTGCCCCAGATGTCCGGCACCGGCTCGAGGTCCGGCCGGGTGCCGTAAGAGATGACGCGAGCCTTAGTCTGGTGCGGGATGTCCCTGCCCATGGCGTCGTCGAAGTTCGCGACCGCCGCCGCGCTCGGAATCAACGCGGTGAATAGTCTCATCTTGGCTTCACGATACGCGTCGAGAGTTCGATGGAAGTCGAGGTGATCCTGGGTCAGGTTCGTGAAAGTGCCGGCCTTGAAGTCGAGATCGAACACGCGGTCGAGCGCCAAAGAGTGCGAGGAGACCTCGGCGATGCATATCGGAACCTGTTTCTCGACCAGCTTGGCGAGCAGTCGCACGAAGTCCAGACTCTCTGGAGTTGTCTGCCCGGCTTTGACCGTGTCGCTGCCGTCGAAGTACTCGATCGTCCCGACGAATCCCGGTTCGATGCCGGCCTGCCGCGCCATCGACCGCACGAGGAAAGCGGCCGTTGTCTTGCCGTTGGTGCCGGTGATGCCGACCAGGCTCAGTCTGCGGGCCGGGAAATCGTAGAACCGGTTCGCAACCTGAGCCAGAAAGCGGCGCGGGCTCTTGGTCTGAACAACGGTTACCCAGTTCTTGTGCACGCTGTTGATGTCGGCAGTCGCCACCGCAGCCGCTCCGCGGTTGACTGCCTCGTCGATGTACTGCTGCCCGGAGACCTTGAACCCCTCGATCGCGACGAAGAGATAGCCGGGCTTGACCGCCGCCGAGTGATAGGCGAGACCCTTGATCTCCAGGGCCGAGTTGCCCTGTACCGTGCACGGAACGCCCTTGGTCAGGTCCGCGATTCGCTTCACGGCTATCCCCTGGTCCCCCGTCCCTCGCCCCTCTGCACCAGCTCGGTCTCCCGCCGCCGCATCCGTTCCAGCAGTATCAGGTCCTCGCCGATCTGCTTAAACACCGGGCAGGCGACGGTACTGGCGAATCGCTCTGTCTTCGGTTCATCAACCAGTACCGCGATGATATACCGGGGGCGCTCTTTGGGAAAGAAGCCGATGAAAGACATGCGCGACTTGGTCCGTGAGTAGCCGATCCCGGGCTCGACCTTCTGAGCCGTGCCAGTCTTGCCGCAGACTGACACGCCGTCGATCTGTGCCAGAACTCCGGTCCCCTCGACGACGGCCCGCTCGAGGATATCCTTCATCCGGCGCGCCGTCTCCGGCTTGAGCGCCTGCCGCAGCCGGCTCGGGCTGAACCGCCGCACGACCCGGCCCGACCGCCGCACCGACTCGATGAGATAGGGCCGGAGGTAGGCGCCGTCATTCGCCACGCAGAGATATGCCGCGGCGAGCTGCAGCAAGGTCACGGTGACTCCCTGGCCGAAGACGACGTTCGCGAAGCGCAGCTGGTTGAGTCGTGCCGGCGGGTCGAGCCGGCCGCTCCCCTCGTTCGGGAGACCGATGCCGACGGCGTTGCCGAAACCGAGCGCCCGCGCCAGTTCGTAGTACTTCTCCGGGCTGAGTTGCAGCGACAACAGCGCACAACCCGGGTTCGACGACTTGACGAACAGCCCGGCGAAGTCGAGCACGCCGTTGTTGTGGACGTCGTGTATCTTACGCTTGCCGATTTCGACAAACCCGGACGAGACGTCGAAGGTCTGCCGCGTCAGTCGGTCCGCGGCCGGGCTTTCCAGAGCTGCGGCGCAGACGACGATCTTAAACGAAGACCCCGGCTCGATCTGGTCGGACACGGCGGCTGACTTGTACCATTCCCGGGGAAATGCCGCGAACCGCATCGGGTCATAGCCCGGGTAGTCGGCCAAGGCCAGGATCGAGCCCTTCGCGGCATCCAGTACTATCGCCGAGCCGCGGATCGCGCCACACTCTTCGACCCGTTGCTTCAGTGCATCGTAGCAAATCTGCTGCGCGTCAAGGTCCAGCGTCAGGTAGATATCCAGGCCGGCGACTGGGCGCTTGGTCGGGAAGCTGGGATACGGAAAGGCCCGGCCGATTGCATCCTTCTGAAGCTGAACCCAACCTCCACTCCCACGCAGCACCGAATCGTATTCGTACTCGAGCCCCGCCCGTCCGTGGTCGTCGCCGGTGAAGCCGACGATGTTGGCACATAGCTCGCCGTGCGGGTAGACTCGTTCATTCTCGTCGTCAACGTAGGTGCAGTTGCCGAACTGCCGCTCGACCAGCACCCGCCGTAGCGAATCTCCGGCCGCATAGCCTACATCACGTCTGAACCAGAACAGGCGGTTGCGGCGGTAGAGCTCCCGGGCGATCGCCTTGCGTTGGGCCAGGCCGAAATCAGACAGGATTGCAGCCAGCGTGTCCTTGTTTCGCGCCCACTGCGGCAGAATCCGGATGGAACAACAGGACCGGTTGAGCGTCAGCGGGCGGCCGCCCGCTTCAAAGACGCGGCCCCGCGCAGCATGCAAGTCAAGAGTCTCACCCTGCTGCCCCATTGCCTGCCGCTCGTAGTGCTTCCACCGTCCCAGCTGAACGTATCCGAGGAAGAGAAGCAGACCTGTCCAGACCGCGGCGGCCGCGGCTATGAGTACCTTGGTGCGACTAACGGGCTGCCGCATCCGCCCCCGGGTGCTGTGCCATTGCCACCACCTGCCCATCAACGATGACGATCTGGTCTGCGGGAACCGCCGGCCGCCCCTGCGCAACCCAGAGCGACTCCATCCGCGCGAACCCGGACAGCTTCACGATCTCGGCACCTACTCCCTCAAGCCTCTCAGCCAGCAGTTGCCGCTCGGTCTCCAGTCTGGACAGATTGCGGGTCAACTTCACGCTGTAGCTATGCTGGTACAGGTAGGCGACCGCCAGCGCGCAGATCACAAAGACCAGCAGAATGCGTTTCACAGTAGTCATGCAATCATCTCCGCAGCTCGGAGCCGGGCGGACCGCGAGCGGGGATTCCGTGCCACTTCTTCCAGGCTCGGCCGGACCGGCTTTGGCGTCAGTACGTGCAGCCTGCCGGCGATTCGACCCGCTCGCATGAACTGCTTTGCCTCCTTGTCCTCGAGCGAATGATAGGAAAGGACGACCAGCCTGCCGGTCGGGGCAAGCACTTCCAGCGCCCCGGCCAGACCTTGCCTGATATTCTCAATCTCATGATTGGTTACGATTCTCAGAGCCTGAAACACCCGCGCCAGCGCCTTGCGAGCGAACCGGGCCGGCACCGCGCTCCTCACTGCTCGAACTAGGTCACCGGTCGTCTGCAGCTCCAGTCGCCTCGCGTGGATGACCCGCGCGATCCTGCCGCTCATCGGTTCCTGGCCGTATGCCCGGAGCCAGTCACGCAGAGTTTGCTCCGACGACCGGCGAATCCAGTCTAGAGCGGTCGGAACCCCGGCTGTCTGGTCGAATCTCATGTCGATTGGTCCATCTGCGTCAATCGCAAACCCCCTGAGACCCGACGTGAGCTGAAACAGACTCGCGCCGAAGTCAAACAGGACTCCGGCCACAGGTCCAAGACCCAACTCGCGCACAAGCGCGGGCAGGTCGGCGTAGTTTGCGTGAACGATCTCAACATTGTCGAAGTCAACAAGCTGCCTTTTCGCCGAGGCCAGCGCCTCGGGGTCGCGATCAATCCCTAGGAGGCCGAAAGGCCAGCGACCCTGGCCCTTGCCACCGTCGCCATGCACCGTCCGGTGAAGACCGGCGGATGCATCTCGGTGGTGCTCTCCCTGGTTGCTCGCGGCGAGGGCCTCGAGTATCGGCCGCGCGTGCCCGCCTCCACCGAGACAGGCGTCGATGATGGTCCCGCGGACCGGCCGAAGGTACTCAAGAACCTCACGGAGTAGAGCCGGCTGATGGTACATCGCGCTGATTCCGTCCGCCGAGAGAGGCGGCTCTGTCCTCGGTCGCTCGTCTGCCATCAAGCCTCTTAATGAGTTCGTCGTACAGCCGGCTGTTCTGGACCACATAGTCGTCGAACCGCGCAGGGTTCCAGATCTCAAAGAACGGACCAAGACCGACAAAACGGGCCTCAGCGCTGATGCCCGCCACGTCGGTGAGCCTTTTCGGCAACAGCACGCGGCCTTGAGCATCGAGCTCTATTTCGGCGGCACCCGGCAGCCACAGCCGACGCAGCACCAAATCCTGCTCATTGTATAAGTCGAGATTCCTCAACCGCGTCACATGCACGCGCCACTCCGGACGGACATGACCCTCGATGCACCCGCTGGCTCCGCGTAGCAGCACGACCTTGTCGTCGGTTCCGGTTGGGAAACTCCGCCTGAAACTCGAAGGGATAGCCACGCGATTCTTGACGTCCACGGCATGAACGTGGTCGCCAAGGAAGAGGAAATCATAGCTATCTTCTGACATCTTTCACCACTTCACTGTAATCAAGCTTGATTCTATACTCACTATACTCCCACGTCAAGCAATATGTCGGCCAACATTGGCCACTTAAGTATTTGAAAAAAATTGCTTTATGTTAGTGGGGAAGATGACCCACAGCTCCGCTGGCACGAGGGTACCGCAAGGGAGTGAACTTCGGCTCGACTCTGCGCCAAGTCATGGCTTGACTCAGTTAGCGTCGCCAGATACCTCGGAACCCGAGGGGCCGACTCGAACGCTCAGCGCTGACGCGACGGTTCGTTGGGCTCCGAACCGTGAGCAGCAGGCAGGAATCGCTTGACATCCCGCCTGATTCGTGATTGAATGGGGCATGCGCACAGGCACAATTGCCACGCGGGCAAGAGGAAAGGCCAGTCCACGAATGGGAACGGCTACCTATTGGCGCGAACTACGCAAGACGTTCCCGAAGTTGGCGAAGAAGCACGGCACTCCGCTGTTCATTGTCAGCCGCACGCTCTTGCAGGAGCAGGTCGCGAGATTTCGCAAGCTTCTCCCCCGGGTCGAGCCGTTCTATGCCGTCAAGGCCAATCCAAATCCGCACGTGCTGAAGGTGCTGGCCCAGGCCGGGCTCGGGTTTGACGTCGCGTCTCCGCAAGAGATCGACTGGGTGCTAGCCGCCGGTGCGACTCCGGACAAGCTGATCTACGCCAACACTATGAAGCGCAACGAATCCATCGAGTTCGCCTGCCGACACAAAGTGAACCTGATGACGTTCGACTCGGAATATGAGCTGTCCAAAATCGCCCGCCACGCCCCTGGTGCTTCAGTCATGGTGCGCATCAAAGTCCCGAACGTCGGCTCGATAATCGAGCTCTCGCTGAAGTTCGGTGCCGATCCTGAGGATGCGGTCCCGCTACTGCTCAAGGCCAGCCGGCTGGGACTCAAACCGGTCGGCGTCAGCTTCCACGTAGGGTCACAATGTACCCATGGTGACAACTACCTTGAGGCATTTGAGCTCTGCAAGATCATCGTCAACGATGCGCTGCTCAAACAGCTGCCGCTGGAGATGATCGACATCGGCGGCGGGTATCCGATCCGACACTTCGACACCGATGAAGATTGGTTCGCCAACATGGCGCCGGCAATCAACATGGAACTCTCCCGCCTGTTCGACCCAAGCATCAAGATCATCGCCGAGCCCGGCCGTGCGCTAGTCGGCCCCGCGTGCATCCTGCTGACCAGCGTCGTGGGCAAGTCAATCCGCAACAACAAACACTGGTACTTCCTGGACGACGGCGTGTACGGGGCTCTCTCCGGCATCATCTTCGACCACTGCAAGTACCAGTTCGAGGTGCTCAAGAAGGGATCTACTCAACTCACAACTCTGGCCGGGCCTACCTGTGATTCGCTCGACATCATCTCCGGTGCTGAAGAGCTGCCCGAACTCGACTTCGGCGACTTCGTCTATGCCCGCAGCATCGGGGCCTATTCGCTGGCCAGCGCCACGACATTCAACGGCATCCCTCCGGCCAAACCGATTCTGGTCCCGTAAGGAGAAGTGGTGGGAAAGACCAAGTCAGAAGTCAAAAGGCAAGAACCAAAGGCCAAAACCACAAGTCCAGCGTCCAAAGTCCATAGTCCAAAGTCCAACCTCTCGCCGCGCGTGCGCAAGGACCTCAGCGAAGTGCCATTCTGGCTGCGGAATCGCGAGTGCCCGCACAAGGCGAGGTACATGAGCGGCAAGCGCATCATGCCTGCCGGCATCACCGGCCGCGAGAAACTCGCCGACCTGATGGACCGGACGTTTCTTGCCTACAACGCGGCGCGTCTGAGGCAGGGCTGTGAGCTGTTCACGAACAAAATGCTCGCCCCTGACACGGTGGTCGGCATGAGCCTTGCCGGCGCCCTGACACCCGCCGGCCTCGGCTGCTCATCGATCGTCCCGCTCATCAAGGCCGGGTTCGTCGACTGGATCGTCGCGACCGGTGCGAACATGTACCACGACCTCCACTTCGCTTTCAATCTGCCGCTCCATGTTGGCTCGCACGTCGTGGACGACACGGACCTGCGCCGCAACGACGTGGTCCGAATCTACGATGTCTTCCTGGGCTACACCGACTGCCTGATGGCGACGGACAAGATACTCGATTCGATCATCGTCCAACCCGAGTTTCAGCGGGAAATGGGCACGGCCGAGTTCTACCACCTGCTCGGCCGGTACGCGGCTGAGTGGGAGCGGAAGACCGGCAACAAGGACGTTTCAGTCCTGGCCGCGGCCTTTCGTGCGGGCGTGCCAATCCACACAAGTTCACCCGGCGACTCCACCATCGGCATGGGCATCGCCGGACTGGAACTGACCGGACTGAAGCTGCGCATCAACCCGTCAATCGACGTAAACGAGACAACTTCCTATGTGCTCCATGCCAAGCGGTCGGGTGGGAAATCGGCCGTCCTGCTGATCGGCGGCGGCAGCCCCAAGAACTTCATGCTCCAGACCGAGCCACAGATACAGGAAGTCCTGAAAATCAAGGACGTCGGCCACGACTATTTCTTCCAGGTAACCGACGCCCGGCCGGACACCGGCGGGCTGTCCGGCGCCACTCCACACGAGGCGGTATCATGGGGCAAGGTGGACCCAAAGAAGCTGCCGGACGCGCTGGTCTGCTATGCTGACGTGACGATCGCGCTACCGATGCTTGCGCACTACGCACTGGCCAGACACCGGAAACGCAAGCTCCGCCGCCTCTACGACCGGCGCGCCAGACTGCTCGATGACCTTACGCGCGAGTTCTTCGCCACTCGAATTCCTAAATAGGCCCCATCGGTCCCATAGAACCAATACGCTCAGAGTCTCTCCAGCTCCTCTCTAATCAACTGCCGCTGGTACAGCTTCCAGTATAGCCCCTGCCTAGCGAGCAGGTCTTCGTGCTTCCCCTGCTCCTTGACCGCGCCGGCGTCGAGCACGTAGACCCAGTCGCAGACACTCAGCACCGAGAGCCGGTGCGAAGCGATGATGACGGTGACGTCGGGCAACTGAGTCATCATTCGATTGACCAGTTCCTGCTCGGTCTCGGCGTCCAGCGCCGACGTGGCATCGTCAAGGACCATGACCGGCGGCCGACCGACAAGCGCCCGGGCAATGGCTACCCGCTCCTTCTGCCCGCCGGAAAGGCGGGTCCCGCGCTCACCCAGCACCTCGTCAATCCCCTTCGGGAATCCGGCCACGTCGCCGGCGAGCTCTGCACCGGCAACCACCCGCTGTAGCTGCTCGTCGGTAACGTTCTCGCGGCCAAAGATGATATTGCCGCGGACCGTGTCCGAGAACAGCGTCGCTTCCTGCGGGGCGTAGCCGAAGAGCTTCCGGTAGGCATCGAGGTCGAGCTGCCTGATGTCCTGTCCGGAGAGCGTGACGCTGCCCGATTGCGGGTCGGCGGCACGAAACAGCAGGCGGAAGATGGTGCTCTTGCCCGACGCGACCGTGCCGGCAATCCCCACCTTCTGACCGGGCGAGAAGACCATGTTGGCTTTGCTGAGCACCGGCCGGAGGGGACACGATTCCGTATCGTGTCCCCGATAGGAAAACGTGACGTCATTCAGCCTCAGCTCACCCGGCACGGGC
>CAZSUX010000056.1:0-12387 GCA_964610135.1 uncultured bacterium
AGACATCAGAGCCGCGAGTCCGCCCGCCATCACGGCCGCGCCGAGCCAGGGCGGGAGGAGTTTTGCCACGACCATCGGCAGAACCTGGTCGGTACGGCTGCCGGTAAGCCCGGGTTCAACCATTCTGCCCAGCACGCCGATTGCGACCGGCAGGAAGAAGAGCACGCCGGTGGCAAGCGGGTAGAGCAGGGCGGTGAGCTTGAGGCTGCGCTCATCGCGCGCGGCCAGGAACCGCTGAAAGAGCTGGGGGAACATCGGGTCGCATAGAAACCAGAGCGCCATGTAGGAGAACCAGATCGACATCGGCAAAGCATTGCCGCCGCCCGGTCGGCTGAAGAGTTCGGGCTGCCGGCCGAGCATCACCCGGTTCGCGTGCTCGAATCCGCCGAGGGCCGCGGCCACGACGAAGAAGACCGCAAGCATTGCCGCGAGCATGACGACGCCCTGCAGCGCATCGGTCCAGATGTCGGCCTTCATTCCGCCGAGCAGCACGTAGCCGGCGCCGACCGCGGTGACGGCGACCGCGCCCCAGACGTAGGGGATTCCCAGCAGGCCTTCTAGCGCGTAGCCTGCGCCCATCGGCTGTATCGCCAGATACGGCAGGGTGAAGACGACCATGACGACGAGGTAGGCGGCGTGGAGCGGCGCGCTGCCGAAGCGGAGGCGGATGAGCTCGGGCGGCGTGACCGCGCCGAGCTTCTTCGCGGCGCGCCAGACCGGCACGCCGATGAGGATGAACGTCAGGGCCATGAACCCGGTGCCGAAGGCCATGATGGGGTAGTAGGCATAGCCGATGCGGTAGCCTGCGCCCGACATGCCGAATACGGTGAAGGCCGAGAAGTTGGTCGCGGCCATGGTGAAGAACATGAGAATCGGGCCGATTGCCCGGTTGGCGAGGAAGAATCCGTCGTGCGTGGACGGCGTGCCGCGCCGCGCAAAAAGGCCCAGCGCCAGCAGCACCAGCAGGTAGCCGGCGATTATCAGAAGCTGAACCGTCAAGGCAGACTCCTCGGTTTGCGCTTCCGAGACGCGAAAAGCCATCCCGGGACGGCCGGGATGGCTCGCGCCTAGCATAGCCGACCGCTCAAACTAGCAGACCGAAGGGCCGAAGTCAAGGCTTCCAGGGCCTCGACGTTATGCCGCTCCGGGTCATCCGGGTGGGTTGACTCCAGTCCTGGCAGTCGGCCTTGTCAGGCCACTGCCTGTCGGCTAGAATACCGCTCCGGATAGAGATTGAAAGGAGTTCCCTTGAAGAGCTTGGATTACATCCGTCTGGCTGAAACGCACAGCGCCCGCAACTACCTGCCGCTGCCGGTCGTCCTCGCGAAGGGCGACGGCGTCTGGGTCGAGGACGTTGAAGGGAAGCGTTACCTCGACATGCTCTCTTCCTATTCTGCCCTGAACCAGGGCCACCGCCACCCCAGGATTCTTGCCGCGATGCAGGAGCAGATGGGCAGGCTCTGTCTGACTTCGCGTGCGTTCCACCACGATACTTTCGGGCCGTTCTGCAAGACCGTGACCGAGGCCTGCGGGATGGAGCAGGTGCTGTTGATGAACACCGGGGCCGAGGCGGTCGAGACGGCAATCAAGCTCTGTCGACGCTGGGGCTATACCAAGAAGGGCGTGCCGGAAGGCAAGGCCGAGATCATCGTCTGTGACGGGAACTTCCATGGCCGGACCACGACCATTGTCGGGTTCTCGTCCGAGAAGCTCTATCGTGACGGCTTCGGGCCCTTCACGCCGGGGTTCAAGCTGATACCCTACGGTGATGCCGCGGCGCTGGAGGCGGCGATCACTCTGAACACGGTTGCGTTCCTGGTCGAGCCGATTCAGGGCGAGGCCGGAATCAGGATTCCGCAAACGGGTTACTTGAAGGCGGCTCGCGAGGCGTGTACGCGGAACAACAGCCTCCTGATGACCGATGAGATCCAGACCGGGCTCGGCCGCACCGGCCGCCTCTTCTGCTACGAGTACGAGGGCATTAAGCCGGACGTGCTGATTGTGGGCAAGGCGCTGGGCGGGGGCTGTTTCCCGGTGTCCGGCGCTCTGGCTTCCAAGGAGTTGATGTCGGTGTTCACCCCCGGCAACCACGGCTCGACCTTCGGCGGCAATCCCCTGGCCTGCGCCGTGGGCAAGGCGGCGGTCGAGGTTACCATCGAGGAGAAGCTGCCGGAGAATTCGTACAAGATGGGTGAGCACCTGCGAGGCGAGCTTGAGAAGATGAACTCGCGTCACGTCGCTGAGATAAGGGGCAGGGGCCTGTTCGTCGGCGTGGACATCCGACCCGAGTCCGGGCCGGCGCGCGGATTCTGCGAGAAGCTGATGGAGCTGGGCATACTTGCCAAGGAGACCCACGGCACGGTCATCCGCTTCGCCCCACCGCTCATCATCAGCAAGGCCGATATCGACTGGGCCCTGGAGCGAATCGCCCAGGTACTGAAGTAGTGAGGAGGTAGCAGTTAGGAGTTAGCAGTTAGCAGTTGCGACTTGCCTAGGTGCTACTCCTAACTGCTCACTGTTCACTCTTAACTTCCTTCTTGACTTCCAGCGTCGGTTAGCCTATAAGTTCACGTGCGTTTGCTCTCCATCCGCAACCCGGCAGATCTGAAGCGGGAACTCGCCGCGGTCGGCTCCGACCCGCAGTGCTGGCCGATATTCCTGGCCAAGAGCCGGGTCGCCGCAATCAAGGTCGAAAGTCTCTCGACTGCCGGCGCCAACATCCTGAAGCAGACCGCAATTGCCTGCGGCGGCGACTGCGCGGTAAACCGGGCCATCGTCTCGGGCCGGGCCCGGCACACCGACGCGGTGCTGTTCGTGACGATGCGGCAGTTGTGGGTACTTCTCGACCGGCTGGCATCGCAGCCCGAGTGCGTCGCGCGGCTGGTCCCCGAGCTGGTTGAGCTCAGCGGACGCATCTTGCTGCCCGGGCGTGTCATCAAGCTGGGTCGGAAGACGATCGACCTGGGCAGCCGGACCTGCGTGATGGGCATACTCAACGTCACGCCCGACTCCTTCTCGGACGGCGGCCGATTCCTCGAACCTCCGGCCGCGCTCGACCACGCCGTCGCAATGGCCGCGGAGGGCGCGGACTTCATCGACGTCGGCGCCGAGTCGACCCGGCCGGGTTCGAAGGCGGTCCCGGCCAGGGAGCAGCTGAAGCGGCTGCTGCCGGTGTTGCGTGCCGTGAAGAAGAGGGTCAAGGTGCCGGTGTCGGTCGATACGACCAGCGCGACCGTGGCGCAGGCGGTGCTGGGCGAAGGTGCGGACATCGTGAATGACGTGTCCGCCCTGGCCGGCGACCGGCGCATGGCCGCGGTTGTGGCGCGAGCCGGCGTCCCTTGTATACTGATGCACATGAAAGGCAGACCCCGAACCATGCAGCAGAACCCCGAGTACTCGGACCTGATGTCCAAGGTTGTGGGCTTCCTTGCGGCGGCGCTGGAGCGGGGAGAGAAGGCGGGCATCGATCGCAGGCAGATGCTCGTCGACCCGGGCATCGGGTTCGGCAAGACCGCGACCCATAATCTCCAGATCCTGCGCCGCTTGGCGGAACTTCGGTCGCTGGGTGCGCCGATTGTTGTCGGTCCGTCCCGCAAGCGGTTCATCGGCGCGGTGTCGGACGCGCCCCCGGGCGAGCGGCTGGAAGGGACCATTGCCGCCTGCGTGCTCGCGGCGGCAAACGGCGCGAACGTCCTGCGCGTCCACGACGTCAAACCGGTAGTCAAGGCTCTCAAGCTGGCCGACGCCATCGAGCTGAGAAACTAGATGCTCTCATTCATCAGGTTCCGCTGGGCCGACGCCTTCGACATCCTGCTCGTCGCCTTGCTTGCCTACTACTTCCTGCGTTTCCTGAAGGGCACCCGCGCCATCCGGATGCTCTACGGGCTCTTCGTCCTCGTGGCGGTGTCGTTTCTCGCCCGCTGGCTCGACTTGAAGGCGCTCGGGCTGATTGTAAACTCGCTGACCACGGTCTGGATCGTGGCGTTTGTCATCATCTTCCAACCCGAGATCAGGAACATTCTGTCCCGGTTCGGACGCTACCGGCCCCTGCGATTCCTGCTCAAGCATGGCGCTGATGCTGCCGCCATCGATGAAATCGTCGACGCGGCAGCACAGATGAAAGACCACAAGACCGGCGCGCTCATTGTCCTCGAGCATGACATCGGTCTTCGCGAGTACATTGACACTGGAACCAGAGTCGAAGCGCGGGTATCGGCGTCGCTCCTCGTATCGCTGTTCACCCCGCCGGCGCCGCTGCACGACGGGGCGGTCATTATGGCGGCCGGCCAGGTCATCGCCGCCGGCTGCACCCTCCCGCTGAGCGAGGAGCGATACGTCGAAGGCGCGCTCGGGATGCGTCACCGGGCCGGTTTGGGCATTGCGACCGTAACCGACGCCATCGCCATAATCGTCTCCGAAACCACGGGCAAGATAAGCTTCGCCAGCCGCGGCGCGCTGCTGTCCGGGTTGACTCCGTCCCAGCTGAAGTACAACATCCAGCAGGCGCTGGCCACGGAGTTCTGAGTCGTGACCGGGGGGCGGGTTCGGCTGTTCGTCTTCGCAGCAGTATTTGCCGTGGTGTTCGGGGTCTACTTCTTCAGCGCCGCCCCGACCGCGGCGTTCTGGGACTGCGGCGAGCTGATTGCAGCGTCCTACACGATGGGCGTCCCGCATCCGCCCGGCACGCCGCTGTTTGTCACCATCGGTCGTATCTTCTCGATGCTGCCCGTGGCAAAGGAAGTCGCGTTTCGCATCACCTTGATTCCGGTGCTGTTCGGCGCCTTCTCCTGCGGGCTCATCTACCTCCTCGTCGTCAAACTCATTTCGCTCTATGCCAACCGGGAGCGCCGCTACGACAGGTGGCTGCCGCATGTGGCGGGGGCTTTCGCCGGGCTGGCGTGTGCGTTTGCCTATTCCTACTGGGACAACTGCGTCGAGGCCGAGGTCTACGGGCCGTGCGTGGTCGTCGCCCTGTCGGTGCTCTACATGGCTCTGGTCTGGCGTGACCAGCTCCAGCGCACGGGCGGCGACAATCGCTTGATACTGGCCGCGATATTCCTGCTCTTCCTTTCGACCGGCATCCACTTCACGCCGATGATGACAGTGTTCGCGGTGCTGGTCTTCGCGATGGTGGTGGATCGCGAGGCGGTCCTGCAGCTCAGGATCTTTGAGCTGGTCGCCGGGTACCTGGTGATACTGACGATGGCTGAACTGGGATTCAGGGCCAGCACGTTCATCGCCGTGCCGCTGATGCTGGGGGCGGCCTGGTACGGAATCCGGGTGATGGAACGTTCCACCCACACGCGGTCGGTGTTCTACGGTCTGGGCCTGGTCTTCCTGGTGTTCGTCATCGCCTACGTGGCGGCGGGGAACCGGGTAATGGACGACACCGTGTTGTTCCTTGCCTCACCGACCGTGGCGCTCATCGAGCGGTGGGTGCAGTCGCCGATGCTGCTGATACTGCTGGTGGCCGGGTACGGCGGATACCTCTACTGGCTCCACCGCCAGGGGAGGCTAAGCCCCAAGTACGTCGGCCTCATGCTGGGGCTGGTCTTTGTCGCCGGCACGGTCCAGTTCATCATGTTCATCCGTGCCGGGCTTCACCCCAGCATCAACGAGGTGAACCCCTCGAACTGGCGGGATTTCGTCAGTGTGCTGAAGCGCGAGCAGTACGACCCGATGAAACTGCTGCCGCGCAAGACGCAGTTCCTGACCGAAGACAACTGGCGAATGAACCAGAACCCGCAGTTCAGCGTGCTCGTCGCCTACTTCGAACAGGTCAAGTACTATGTGCGTTACTTCTTCTGGCAGTGGGGAAACTCGCGGTTCTTCGATATCTTCCTGCACATCGGCTGGCAGGCGCTCCTAGGTCTGATACCGCCGCTCTTGGGGCTCTGGGGCATGTGGCATCAGTTCAAGAAGGAGAAGCGGTCGTTCGTCCTCATCTTCGTTGCCTTCCTCGTGGCGTCAGTCGGCCTCATCACCTATCTGAACCTGAAGTACTCGCCCTCGGACCCGCGGCGCGGCGACCCGGCCCAGGGTAGGCTCGGGTACCTTGAGGTGCGCGAACGTGACTACTTCTTTGCGTTCTCGTTCGTGTTCTACACCATCTTCGTCGGGGTCGGGGCCTACGCGTTCCTGCGCACGGTGATTGACCGGCTGCGACTCAGACAGGCACCGGCGTTTGCTCTGTCCGGCGCCCTGCTCGCGCTCGGGTTCGCGCCGATGCTCCTGAACTACCCTGATGTCACGCGCCGCGGCAACTGGATCCCGGCCGAATACGGGTACAACATGCTCGTCTCCTGCCCGGGCGAGCATGCGGTGGTCTTCACCAACGGCGATAACGACACCTTCCCACTCTGGTTCATGCAGACCGTGCCCTCGCGGATAGCCGACTACGACCCGAAGTTCGGCAAGAACGTCCGGGTCGGGATTCTCTCGCTGCTGAACACGAGCTGGTACTGCAAGCAGCTGAAGCGCTGGGGTGCCCCGATCTCGTTCACCGAGGCGGAGATTGACCGGCTGCCGCGCGGATTCGTCGGCAAGAACAACCGCACTTTCCTGCTCGAGGACATAATGATCCGCGACATGGTGGCGACTGCGGGCGGGGTCAAGCTGAAGTGGCCCGATGACTATGCCTCATCAGCCGAGGAGTACATGGCGAGGGTGTTCGGCTCGGGGTATCACGCCCAGACGCCGGTCTACTTCGCGACCACGGTCGCGCCCCGCAGTCTGCAGGACGTGAGGCCGCATCTGCGGCTCGAAGGGCTGGTCTATCGGGTCGTCCCCGAAGGCGGTGGCGAGCAGGTGGACGTGGCGAGAAGCCGGTATCTGATCGACTCCGTATACAGCATGAAGTCGATCCTCGACCCTCGTGTGCACAAGGACGAGAACACGAGCGGTTTGCTGCTGACCTACGCGGCGACGTTCATGGGCATGGCCAACGAGTACCGGCGCCAGAACCGTCCGCAGGACGCCGAGCACGTTCTCGACCTTGCCGCCGGGCTGGATTTGAACCGAGACCGCAGGATGACGATTCTCTATCACCTCTCGAGTTACGCGCTGGAGAACGGTCACTTTGACCGGGCCCTGGCCGCGCTCGAAACCATCCGGGCGCTCGGGTTTGGACAGCCGGAGTTCGCCATCCGTCGCGGTGCCGCCTACGAAGGCAAGGGCGACTACAAGAAGGCCGAGTCGGCCTACCTCGAGGCGGTGAGCGGAGACCCGGGCCGGCCCGAGTTCGTGCAGGCGCTGGTCCGTCTCTACCTCGACAAGCTCCGCGACACGGGCAAAGCCAAAGCTCTCCTCGAACTGCGGCTGCGCCGGGCACCGGCCGATTCAGCGGCCGCCGGCCAGCTCCGCCGGCTCTCCTGAAAGGACGAAGTAGCAAGGACAAAGGACAAAGCAAGAGCGAAAAAGGAAAGCCTAAAGTCCGGGCTTCGTCATTTCCCCTTTCCGCCTGCTTTGTCCTTGGTACTTTGTCCTTTGTACTTTCCGTCCCATTTGACTCCCTTCGGTTCCCTCTATAATATCAGCCTGCGCAAATGGCATACAGAACCATGCTGCGGGCCAGGGTGCTTGGCACTTGACCCCTCGATTCCTTGAATCCTTGACCTCTTTGTCATACCGGAGGCTCGCTCGATGAACGACCGAAGAATCCGCATCATCCTCTTCGCGGCGGTGTTTGCCGTCGTGCTGGTCGTCTACCTCTCGAGTGTTGCGCCGACCGCAGCGTTCTGGGACTGCGGCGAGTTGATTGCGACGGCCTGCATAATGGGAGTTCCCCACCCGCCCGGCACGCCGCTCTTCGTTACCATCGGCCGCATCTTCTCGATGCTGCCGACCAGCCCGGAATACGCCTTCAGGATAAACCTCATCCCGGTCCTCTTCGGTGCCTTCTCCTGCGGGCTCATCTACCTGCTCATCCTCAAGCTCATCTCGCCCTACGCGAACCCGGAACGCCGGTACGACAAGTGGCTGCCCCACGTGGCGGGAGTCTTCGGCGCGTTCTGCTGTGCGTTCGCGTTCTCCTACTGGGACAACTGCGTCGAGGCCGAGGTCTACGGGCCGTGCGTGGTCGTCGCCCTGTCGGTGCTCTACATGGCTCTGGTCTGGCGTGACCAGCTCCAGCGCACGGGCGGCGACAATCGCTTGATACTGGCCGCGATATTCCTGCTCTTCCTTTCGACCGGCATCCACTTCACGCCGATGATGACAGTGTTCGCGGTGCTGGTCTTCGCGATGGTGGTGGATCGCG
Organism: uncultured bacterium; assembly: GCA_964610135.1. Taxonomy (GTDB): domain Bacteria; phylum Hydrothermota; class Tepidihabitantia; order Tepidihabitantales; family Tepidihabitantaceae; genus UBA2258. The sequence goes on from CAZSUX010000056.1 coordinate 8,258, forward strand.
AGGCGGTCCTGCAGCTCAGGATCTTTGAGCTGGTCGCCGGGTACCTGGTGATACTGACGATGGCTGAACTGGGATTCAGGGCCAGCACGTTCATCGCCGTGCCGCTGATGCTGGGGGCGGCCTGGTACGGAATCCGGGTGATGGAACGTTCCACCCACACGCGGTCGGTGTTCTACGGTCTGGGCCTGGTCTTCCTGGTGTTCGTCATCGCCTACGTGGCGGCGGGGAACCGGGTAATGGACGACACCGTGTTGTTCCTTGCCTCACCGACCGTGGCGCTCATCGAGCGGTGGGTGCAGTCGCCGATGCTGCTGATACTGCTGGTGGCCGGGTACGGCGGATACCTCTACTGGCTCCACCGCCAGGGGAGGCTAAGCCCCAAGTACGTCGGCCTCATGCTGGGGCTGGTCTTTGTCGCCGGCACGGTCCAGTTCATCATGTTCATCCGTGCCGGGCTTCACCCCAGCATCAACGAGGTGAACCCCTCGAACTGGCGGGATTTCGTCAGTGTGCTGAAGCGCGAGCAGTACGACCCGATGAAACTGCTGCCGCGCAAGACGCAGTTCCTGACCGAAGACAACTGGCGAATGAACCAGAACCCGCAGTTCAGCGTGCTCGTCGCCTACTTCGAACAGGTCAAGTACTATGTGCGTTACTTCTTCTGGCAGTGGGGTAACGCGCGGTTCTTCGACATCTTCCTGCACATTGGTTGGCAGGCGCTCCTCGGCCTGATACCGCCGCTCCTGGGTGTCTGGGGCATGTGGCACCAGTTCAAGAAGGAGAGGCGGTCCTTTGTCCTCATCTTCGTTGCGTTCCTCGTCGCGTCGCTCGGCCTCGTCACCTACCTGAACCTGAAGTACTCGCCCTCCGACCCGCGGGGTGGCGACCCGGCCCAAGGCAGGCTCGGGTACCTTGAGGTGCGCGAACGTGACTACTTCTTCGCGTTCTCGTTCGTATTCTACACCATCTTCATCGGGGTCGGGGCCTACGCCTTCCTGCGCACGGTGATTGACCGGCTGCGGTTCAGGCAAGCCCCGGCGTATGCCCTGTCCGGTGCGTTGGTCGCGTTCGGGTTCGTGCCGATGCTGCTGAACTTCCCCGAGGTAACCCGACACGGCGACTGGATTCCGGCCGAATACGGATACAACATGCTCGTTTCCTGTCCGGGCGAGCACGCGGTGATCTTCACCAACGGCGATAACGATACCTTTCCGCTCTGGTTCATGCAGACCGTACCGTCACGAGTCGCCAGCTATGACCCGACGTTCGGCAAGAACGTGGCGGTCGCGAACCTGTCGCTGCTCAATACCAACTGGTACTGCAAGCAGCTCAAGCGTTGGGGTGCCCCGATCTCGTTCACCGAGTCGCAGATCGACAAGCTGCCCCAGGGCTTTGTCGGTAAGAACAACCGCACTTTCCTGCTCAAGGACATCATGATGCGCGACATCGTCGCGACGAGCGCGGGCATCAAGTTGAGATGGCCGGACGACTACGGGTGCACACCTGAGGAGTACCGGGCAAAGGTCTTCACCGCGAGCTACAACCCGCGCACGCCGGTCTACTACGCTACCACCGTTTCCCGTGACAACCTCGCGGATGTCGAGCCGAACCTGCGCCTCGAAGGTCTGGTCAACCGCGTGGTCCCGGAACAGGGCACGAACCAGGTTGACGTCGAGAAGACGCGGCACATGCTGTATGACGTGTACGTGATGAATTCGATGCTCGACCCCAGGGTTAAGAAGGACGAGAACACGCGCGGGCTCTTGATTAACTACGCGGCCAGCTACCTGTCACTCGCCAGCGAGTACCAGAAGACGGGCCAGAACGAACTGGCTGAGGAAGTCATCGAGAAGGCGTTGAGCTTCGACCTCGACCAGAGCCGAAAGGTCCCGTTGTTCTACCATGCGTCGCTCTTCGCGATGCTGAACGGCGGGTACGACCGGGCCCTCGGCTTCCTCGACTCCATCGAGCAGCGGGGCTACAGCGACCCGGAATTGTCCCTGCGGCGCGGCTACGCCTATCAGGGGAAGGGCGACTTCGTCCAGGCCGAGGCCGCCTATCGCCTGGCGGTAACGCAGGACCCGACCCGGCCCGATCCGGTGCAGGCACTCTACCGCCTTTACCTCGACGACCTGCACGATACGGCCAAGGCGCGGATGCTGATGCAACAATGGCTCCAGCGCGCGCCGAACGACTCGGTCGCGGTCGAGTTGCTCAGAGAGATCTCGTAGATTGTCGAATGACGATTGGCGAGTGTCGATTGCCCTTGCCTGGTTCCGTGTGTTCCGCAATCGGAAATCGCCATTCGTAGATCGTCAATCCTGTGCACGAGCTTTCCATCACCCGCGCGCTGCTCGACCAGGCGCTGGCCGAAGCCGAGAAACACGGCGCCAAACGCATAAGCCGGATCCGGCTGCTCCTGGGCGAGGGTGGGGGAGTGGTGCCGGACTGCGTTCAGTTCTACTTCGATGAGATGAAGAAGAATACGGCCGCGGCCGAGGCCGAGCTTGAGTTCAAGCGCGTGCCGCTGCGCATCCGCTGCCCCAAGTGCGGAGCTGAATGGGGCATGGGACATGATCCGAATCTGCTCGGCGATTCGGAACCGTGTCCCGAGCGTGAGCCACTTGACCACTCGACCGCTGGGCCGCTGGACCACATTCTTCAAGGCATGTGCTCCTGCAACGCCGGGGGAGAGGTCGTATCCGGCCAGGAACTTGTCATTGAGAGCATTGACGTTGACTAGCCCTTTGTCATTCCGAGCGAAGCGAGGAATCTCGTCCGCTCAGGCGAGGCCCCTCGGTTCGTTTCGCTGCCTCGGGGCGACTACCCGCCTCGCTTTGGCCTTTGGCTCTTGCCTTTTGGCCTTTGACTTCGCCTTGGCCGGCTGGCATGGGGTGTACGATGACGCTCCCATTGCCGTCCACATCACACCCAACAAGAACGTCTACCAGGTCGGCGATTCGTTCCGCCTCAGCATAACGGCCACCAACACGAGCGACCGCGACGTCCTCATCAAGCGGGACTGGAAAGAACAACTGGTGCTCTACCACATCCATCCCACGACCGGCGAGCAGATTGAGTGGCCGGGCCAATTGCTTATCGCAACCTGGATGGACTCGTCCGACGTAGTCCGGCTTGAGCCGAACCAGAGCTACACGGTCAACCGGTACGTGCGTACCTGGATTCCAGAAGACGTATCTACTTTCCAGTTCCGGCTCAAACTGGGCGGTATCAGGGACTACGGCCGCAAGTTCGACATGTGGCAAGGCATCGCCTGGTCCAATCGGATAACACTCATAGTCAAACCTAAGTGGTAGCGCGGACAGCCGCAGGCCCGCGAACGCGCGATATTGACCTCTGCTTGTCGTAAGGCTATACTCACGGCAGCGACGCCGATTGCGGGGGAGCAAAGTGAGCCCGCCCACAGGTCCGGTAGGCGCCAGTCTGCTTGGGTCACTTCCTCTTGGAGGTGCAAAATGTCACCTGACTGTGTTCGACGTTCTTTGGCTCCAACCATTTCCTCATACATCTGGGCCGTGCGACCCGTGGCCATGCTGCTGGCTTTGTGCTGCTGCCTGTCGGCAGTCAGCGGACAATCCGTGAAAACTACCATCTACCTGCCCGGACTGGCAAACCCGCAGGTCCTGGCGTACGACTCGGCCAACAACACCATCTATGTCGGCGGCGGAAAAGGCAACTGTGTGCTCGCGATTGATGGTGCCACGAACAAGAAGATCGCCTGGATCCCAGCCGGGTCGAATGTGAGGGCCGCCTGCTACAATCCGACGAACAACAAGGTCTACTGCGCGAACAGCTGGGACAGCACAGTGACGGTGATAGACGGCGCGACCAACGGGGTCATCGCCACCGTTACTGTAGATAGCAACCCATATGCCCTCTGCTACAACCCGACCAACAACAAGGTCTACTGCGCGAACGATGGCAGCGACAACGTGACCGTGATTGACGGCGCGACCAACACGGTCATCGCGACCGTGACGGTCGGTGACCGACCTTGGGTCCTCTGCTACAACCCGGCCAACAACAAGGTCTACTGCGCGAACGATGGCAGCGACAACGTGACCGTGATTGACGGCGCGGCCGACACGGTCATCGCGACCGTGACTGCA
>CAZSUX010000057.1:0-2523 GCA_964610135.1 uncultured bacterium
TCCTACGATTTCACCGCGGTGACAACCGACCACCAAGGCCTGCCTCTATGCTATCAGTTTTCGTGGGGTGACAACCACGTGTCGGAGTGGAGCCAGTACGTACCCAGCGGCGTGCCGGTGACCATGTCCCACGCATGGCGACAAGCCGGTGTGTTCAGGGTGAGGGTGCGAGCTCAGAACCTCGCGCGCAGGGAATCCGAGTTCTCACCTGCACATTCCATCCTCATCGGTACTCAGTCGGGCTATCCTGATACGGTAATCGCCCGGATACCCGTTGGTCGCGCGCCCTTCGGAGTCTGTATGCTCCCGAACGGCGAGTACGTATACGTGGCCAATCGCATCGGGGGAATCTCGGTCATTAGCACCGCCACGAAAACGGTCGTGCATACGATTCATACTCCCGGCGAGCCGTCGTTCGTTGCCGCCACGCCGAACAGCCAGTATGTCTACTTCGCCATGAGTGGAAACCAGGTCGGCGTCATCCGCACGTCAGACAACGTAATCACCAAGACGATACCGGTCCAGGCCGGCCCGCGCGGGGTCGCCGTTCACCCCGACGGTAGTCGCGCGTATTCAGCCAACTACTACGCTGGGACGGTGTCTGTAATAAGGACGTCCGACAACACGGTGATAGCCAACGTGGCGATCCCCGGCAGCCCCTGGTGCGTCGGGGCAACACCCGACGGCCAGTACATCTATGCCAGCGGCAGAAACACGGACACCCTGTCAGTAATCCGGGCTTCGGACAACCAGGTGGTAGCACGCGTCAAGGTCGGAAGCGAGCCGGGATTCATGGACTTCACGCCGGACGGGCAGTACGCGTACATCAGTTGCCGGCTCAACAACGACGTGGCGGTCGTCCGTACGTCGGACTTGCAGGTGGTGGCACGGATCCCCGGCTGTAGTCATCCGACCGGAGTGAGCGTGCTGGCCAACGGCGCGTACGTCTTCTTGGCGAACTATCATGGTGACTACGTACTTGTTGCCCGCACGTCCGACAATACGGTCGTTGAGACGCTCCGGTTCGGAACGCGGACCGACTACACTGCGGTCGACCCCAACCGGAACGAGGTGTACATCGGATGCCCGAGCGTGGACCAGGTCTGGGTTGTCGGATACAGGCGCTAAGGTGGCTCCTCAGCAGCCTGCGGTCCAACTGACTCAACAATAGCAGCTAGCCGAAGCCGTCCCGCCGAATCTTCAAGGAACTCCAGGCAGGGCGGCTTCTCTGTCTGAGACGAAATCAGGCGTTCTTGTGCAGGCCGTAGTCTGGTTGTCAGTCTCGGTCCGTCTGCCTGCTGCTCCGGTATCACGCAGTTGGAGCGGCCGGCGTTCTGAAGACCGGGTGCTTGGACCGCCGCAACCGTCGGCCGCGGCCTCGCCCTCCGGGCGCGAGTCTACCAGCAAGGGCAATTGGCGTCCGCGACGGGCGGACAAGGGCGAGGGCGGCCGGAGGGCCGCCCTCGCGACAAGAACCTGCTGCGGCTATCTGACCACGAGCTTGCGGGAGGCGGTTGCGCCGTCGGCAGAAAGCCGGCAGAAGTAGACGCCGGCGGCGACCTGCCGGCCTGCGTCGTCGGTACGGTCCCAGAAGACACGTCGCGGCTCGGCCGGCTGGTCGCCGGCCAGTAGGATTTTCACCAGATTACCCCCAAGGTCGTAAACCGTCAGCATGACGGCCGCCGGCCGCTCTAGTTGGTAGGAGATCGTGGTACCGTCTACTACCGGGTTGGGCCGGTTCTGTCCCAGGGTGAACCGGCTCTGCTGCCATGCGCCGGTCACCGGCTTCTCGGCCACGCCGGTGAGGGCCGGCAGCAAACGGCGCGCCGCGCCGATGTAGCTCCAGGAGTGGCGACCGTTGCGGTGGTCGCTCCATTCGCAGTAGACGTAGTTCGTGTCGCAGCGTATCTGCTGGTAGTCGCCCATCATGCTCTTCGACTGGTAACCCCAGCAGGGCGAGACGTCGTTGACCTGCTCGTTTGGCTGCCAGGTCTGGCCGCCGTCCTCGGACCAGCTGTAGTACACGTCGCCGCTTGAGTCCGGGTAGTAGTTGCGGTTGTCATACCAGAAGACGTGCGGCCGCTGAAAGCGGTCCAGAGCAATCCAGGTGCAATACTGGTCGGAGTCGGTAACGGTATCGTCGTTGACCTGGTACGGCCCCTGCCAGGTCGCGCCCGTGTCCACGGAGGTGTAGACCGCGGCATCGTACCCGAGCCCATGCAGGCGGTTCTGGACCGTGACGTAGATCTTGCCGGCGCTGTCCACGGCCATCGCCGGGAAGCTGTGGTTGGCACGCCAACGGTACATGTGCGGGGCGGTGTCGACATCGTCGACTTTCAGAGGGACGCCCCAGGTCAGGCCGTGGTCGGTCGAACGGTTGAACCAGATGGACTTCGGCACCCATTCGGACGGCTGACCCCAGACGACGTAGACGTCGCCACCGGGCCCGACCTCCGGGCATGAACCCTGGCCGCCGGTAGTCGAAACGTCGATGTCGCCCGTATTCCATGTCATCCCGTAGTC
>CAZSUX010000057.1:2533-12310 GCA_964610135.1 uncultured bacterium
AGCATCACATCACTGATGTCACCCGTGTTCCAGGTCGTCCCGTAATCGGAAGAACGGCACACGCGGATGTAGTTGGTGCCGCCTGAAAAGTCGCTGTAGGTGCAGTAGAGGAAGCTGTCCTGGCTCGTGAGCATCGGCTTGTCGGTGAAGGTGCTGGTCCCGCGGTCGACTCTGATGGTGTCGCCCCATGTGTCGCCGGCATCGAACGAACGGCGCAGGAACAGGTGATAGCCGCCGCTCACGTTGGCAATCGCAATGTGGTAGAGCGTATCCCGGCCGTTGCCGTGCAGGACGTCGTCGACCCAATAGCCCGTCGCCACCGTCTGCGGGGTGTAGGTCTTGCCCGAGTTCGTGCTCCGGCTGATTCGGCAGTGCCAACTGCCGCTGAGGTAGTTGTAGGCAAGAACAACAACGCTCGACTCCGGGCCGGCCGCCCGCGCCACGAAGAGCGCACCGTCCGGAGGAGGTGAAGTATCGAGACTGTCTGCCAGGGCATTGGTATCCCAGGGCGCGTCGAGGAAAAGCGGCAGGACCGGATCATGGGCCGGCATCGAAGCAGGCAGAGCCGGCCGGAGCGGCGGAACCAGCGGTTCGTCTGCGGCTGCCGGTGTCAGCAGCAAGATGGCCAGCAGAAAGACTGCTCGTATCAAGAGACCTCCTTAGGTTCTGCGCCTCAACCAGGCTATCACGCATACCATAGCCGGAATCCGCGGCCGGTCAACCAATGGCGGCTACTGCTTCGGTATCACGCAGATGAAGCGGAAGGGCCTCTCCCCTGTGTTCTCAAAGCCGTGTTCCTCGCCCGGCGCGACGTAGACGAAGTTGCCGCAAGCAACCGGCTTCGGTCCATCCGGGCTGAGCACGATTCCCTGTCCTTCGACGATGAATATCTCGTGCTCGTAGTCATGGCGGTGGAGCGGTATCTTCTCCCCTTTCAGCTTGATCTCGATGACCCGCATGGCGAAATTGGGCGCCCCGTCTTTCGCGGCAATCAGCCAGCGGATCGTCGCCTGCATCCCGGACAGCGTCGGATTCTCTTCTTTGACATCGGCAAAGTGTCCTGTCATCATGCTTCATTCTAACGTGGCCGGTACCAAAGGGGAAGAACCACGGATAGACACAGATGAACCCGGATTCGGAATTTCACCGCCAAGACACAAAGACACGAAGAGAGCCGCGGCCACGAAACCGGGAGCCTCGAATCCCGGAGTCCCTGAATCCTGCGATGCGAGATCGCAACATCCGGGCACGGAGGTGCGTCTCACCAGATGTACGGCAAAAGGAGTATCATGCATAGACATCTCGCGGTGCTGTCCGGAGTATTGATGCTGGCGCTCGCCGGCTGCTATGTCCCCAGCCCGAAGCTGGGAAGAGCTGCAACGCTCGAACAGAAGGTCGGACTCGCCGGAGCCGAGTCTGTCAGTGTATCCGTCATCCTGGGTGTAGGCAGACTCAAGCTCACCGGCGGTGCTGACAGCCTGCTCGACGCCCGGTTCGAGTACAACATCCCTGACTGGAAGCCGGCGGTCTCATACGAAGTCGAGGCTGGCCGCGGTCGGCTGGTTGTCGAACAGCCGTCGCGGGTGGTGGGAGCGACCTGGCCCGGCAATGTCCGCTACGACTGGGACCTCAAGCTCAATCCGGACGTGCCGATTGACCTGGAGGTCGACATGGGTGTCGGCAAGAGCGACGTGGACCTGGCCGGGCTCAATCTCAGCGGCCTGAGCATCGAAGCCGGGGTCGGTGAAGGTACGGTAGACCTCTCGGGCATCCGGCCCTCCAACCTCGACGCAACCATCAAGGCCGGAGTGGGCCGGCTCAAGCTCATCCTGCCCGCCGATATCGGAGTCCGGGTCAAAACCCAGGCAGGACTGGGGCACGTGGACGCGGGTGGTCTGAAGATGGTGGATGACGCCTGGGTGAACGAATCCTGGGGCAAGACCGAGGCTTCCCTGCACGTCGAGGTCCAAAGCGGCATCGGCGAGGTCGAACTGCGGCTCGCCGCACACGACGCGGGCAGCATCTAAGCCCTGAAACCGACACTGATGCCACGAAAGCACGAACGACACGAAACGGACGTATCCAGCCGGGATCGCTATCCGTTTCACCGATTTCGTGTCTTCGTGGCTCAGTCTCGGAATCGGGTCTGACCGAACTGCTTGACAGAGGCCGAAAGCCCGGGATAATGGCCCGTGGCTTTCCGTGACAAGACAGGCGGTTCTCAGGCGCAGTCAAGCGCCGGCCCGGTCCGTTTCTACTAGCTGACAACCAGGTAGCGCAAAACCATGCCAACACCGGCATTCGAGTTGAAACGCAGGCTGGAGCCGACCCGCCTGCGAGCAGCGGAACTGGAGAAGCAGCTCGGCGACCCGAAGGTGACCTCCGACATCCCATTGCTGCGGTCCCTGACCCGGGAATACCGGGCGGCGACGGCCGCGCTGGAGCAGCTGCGGGAGTACGAACAGCTCGACAAAGAAGCGCAGGAGGCCGACGAGATGGCTCGCGCGACTGATGACGCGGAAATGAAGGAACTGGCTCAGAAGGAACTTGCGGACCTCGGCCAGCGCCTGGAGAAACTGAGCGTTGCACTTGAGGCTGTGCTCCGACCCCGCTCGCCCGACTGGGACAAAGGCTGTATCGTTGAAATCCGTGGGGCTGCCGGCGGCGAGGAAGCGGCCCTGTTTGCCGGCGACCTCTTCCGTATGTACTCACGCTACGCCGAGAATCACGGTCTCAAGATCGAGGTGATGGACTCTCGGCCGAGCGAACTGAAGGGATTCAAGGAGGTAGTCTTCGCCGTCGAAGGAGACGAGCCGTACCGCTACTTCCGCTTCGAAAGCGGCGTCCACCGCGTCCAGCGGGTACCGGAGACTGAAGCCTCCGGCCGGATTCACACGTCAACCGTCACCGTGGCCGTGCTGCCTGAAGCGGAGGAGGTTGACATCAGTATCAACCCCGATGAACTGCGTGTGGATGTGTATCGCGCCGGCGGGCACGGTGGCCAGGGCGTGAACAAGACCGAGTCGGCGGTGCGCATCACCCACGTTCCGACCGGCCTGGTCGCCCAGTGCCAGGACGAACGGTCACAGCAACGGAACAAAGCGAAAGCGATGAAAGTCCTTGCGGCCCGCCTGCTCGAGGCCAGGCGGTCTGCGGACCAGTCGAAGACGACCGCAGCCCGACGCAAGCAGATCGGCTCCGGTGACCGCAGCGAGAAGATCCGCACCTACAATTTCCCCCAGAACCGGCTGACCGACCACCGCATCGGCCTCTCGGTGCACAACCTCGACTCGGTCATCGAAGGCGAGCTCGACCCGTTGTTCCTGGCGCTTGAGAAGGCCGAAGCCGCAATCGAGTGAGCGGACGCAGCGGGAAACCCACCAAGGCCGCCAAGACCCGGAATTCAACCACAAAGACACAGAGACGCAAAGGGATTGCGGCCCGGACCGACGCGGCCGGGCTCCTGAAGGATACGTCCGGGGCGATTCCGCGCTCGGACGCCGAGTACCTGTTGATGCACCTGCTTGGGACCAGGCGCCATGAGCTCTACTCCCGACTGCCGGCTCCCACCAAGACCGCTGACCGGTTCCGTCGTCTTGTCGCGCGGGCCGAAGCCGGCGAGCCGGTGCAGTACCTGACCCGGTCTGCCCCGTTCCTCGACTTCGACGTCCATGTCGACCGCCGGGTCTTGATACCGCGACCCGAAACGGAAGAACTTGTGGCGAGGACGCTTGCCAGGCTGAAGTCAGAAGCCAAGAGCCAGAAGCCAAAAGCCAAAACGAAGGCAGTGGACTTTGGTACCGGGTCAGGATGCATCGCTATTGCACTGGCCCGAGCACTGCCGGACGCGAGGGTCCTGGCCGTAGACGCCTCAAGAGCGGCGCTGGCGGTTGCTGCCCGAAACGTGGCCCGGCACGGACTTGCCGGTCGGGTCCGGCTGGAGCGGGCGCGAAGCATCGAGGACCGCGTCCTGTCGCGGCTGCACGGACAACTCGATCTGCTCATCTCCAACCCACCATACGTGCCGACGCCACGACTGGCGCGGTTGAGCCGTGCCGTCCGTCGGGAACCGCGGTTGGCACTTGATGGCGGGTCAAAAGGAGCTAATATTGTCGCAATGCTGCTGACATTGGGCCCTGACCTGCTCCGGCCCGGCGGCCTGCTGGCAGTTGAGATCGACGCGACTCACGAGGCAGTCGTGCGCCGGCTGGCTCCGGACGCCGAAATCGAACACGACCTTGCGGGGAAAATCCGCTACGCCTTCGTGACCAGATGAGAACTGCAAGCAGGGCTCGCGGCCGCAAACGCATCGCGTTCATGGTCAACCGGGACAAACCCCTCGCGACGAAGCTGGTGCCCGGACTCGTCCGTTGGCTCCGCACGGCCGGGCACGTGCCGCTGCTCTCCACCGGCACGGCGAAGCTGCTGCGGGTCTCGGCGGAATGCAGCCCGGCAGCGAGACTCGCCGAACGGGCCGACCTGGTGGTGGCCTGCGGCGGCGATGGAACACTGCTCCGGGCCGCTCGTTTGGTAGGAAGCCGGGACGTCCCGATCATGGGCGTGAACCTCGGCGCGCTGGGCTTCCTGACTGAGTTCTCGGCTGACGAAGCGCAGGCCGGCATTGAGGACTTCTGCCGCGGCACGCACTCCGAAGAACGCCGGATGGTACTCGCCTGCCGCTACGGCCGCAAGTCCGCCTTCGTACTGAACGACCTCGCGGTCAACATGGGCCCGGCCAATCGCGCCATCGAACTGGTGGCCAGCTCGGGCGGCGTGCTGGTCACGCGCTTCGTCGGCGACGGCGTGGTGGTAGCGACTCCGACCGGCTCCACCGCCTACTCGCTTGCCGCCGGCGGCCCGGTTGTCTATCCGACGATGCCGGCGATTCTCCTGACCCCGCTCGCCCCGCATGCGCTCGCGTCCAGGCCGATGATTCTCCCCGCCGACGCCAAGGTCGAGCTGGAGCTGAGCCGGCGTTCCGAGTCGGCTGTGCTCAACCTCGACGGCCAGGAACGCTGGATGATGAAGCCCGGCCGACCGCTCCATATCAGCCGCGCCGGCTTCACGATTCGACTTGTCACACCGAAAGGCAAGACCTACTTCCAGATCCTGCGCGACAAGCTGAAGTGGACCGGCAGCCAGCGCTAGCGATGCTCGCCGAGTTGAGAATCAGGAACTACGCCCTGATTGAGGACCTCACGGTCGAATTCAGTCGCGGACTAAACATACTGTCGGGCGAGACCGGCGCCGGCAAGTCGATCATCATCGGCGCGCTCACCCTGCTGCTCGGCGACAAACCGGACGCCGACATGATCCGGACCGGCGCCGATACGGCGCAGGTTGAAGGCCGGTTCGACGTCGACGGACGGGTGACCGACGAATGCTCCGGGCTGGGAATACGGATGGCCGGGGACGGCCCACCCCAGCTCCTGCTGCGCCGCCGCACCGAACGCAACGGCCGCGGCGCCGCCTACGCCAACGACTCCGGCATCACCGTTGCCGCGCTGCAGAAGCTCGGTGACCGGCTCGTGGACCTCCACGGCCAGCACCAGCACCAACTGCTCCTGAAGACCGAGGTTCACCTAGAGATTCTCGATGAGTACGCCGGGCTCGGCCCCGAGCGCCGTGATTTTGCCGAGCGGTTCCGCGTCTTTGGAGAGAAGTCGGCAGAGCTCACCCGACTCGACCAAGAGCTGGCCGAGCGGAAGTCCCGGCGCGACCTGACCGAGTTCCAGTTGAAGGAACTGAGCGGAGCGCAGGTAAAACCCGGGGAACTGGACGAACTGAACCGCGAGCGGGAGCTGCTGCAGACTGCCGAGAGGAGGTTCACGCTCGTGCGACAGCTCGAGGAGCTGCTCTCAGAACAGGAAGGCTCCATCATCGGCCTGCTCGGTGTCGCCGGCAAGTCGCTCAACGAGCTCGCCGACCTTGACCCGTCACTGGCTGAGCGCCGCGCGCTGCTCAATGAAGCCCATGCCGGGGCCGACGACCTGTGGCGCGAGCTCGTGCGCTACCGCGAGTCCATCGAGTTCTCCCCGGAGCGAATGGACGCGGTCAACGCCCGGCTGTTCCTGATTGAGAAGCTTACGCGCAAGTACGGACTCGGTGCCGACGAGCTTGAGGCTCTCCAAGCCAGATTGAAATCCGAACTCGACTCAATCGAACTTGGCGGCTCGCGTCGGGACGAACTGGCTGCGGAGCTGACCACGCTCAAGCAGGACCTGGCCGTCCGCGCGGACGCGCTCTCGCGCAAACGCGGCCGGGCCCGGTCCGAGCTGGAGAAACGGATTGGCGTTGAATTCGAGGCCCTGGGGCTTGGCAAGGCCACGCTCTCAGCCGGCATCAGCCGGGTGCCCGACCCGGACGGCGTCTATGAGCGCGGTGGCGACCACTTCCGGATGACGCCAACCGGCGTCGACTCGGTCGAGTTTCTGTTCTCGGCCAACCCGGGCGAGGAACTGCGCCCGCTGCGCAAGGTCGCTTCGGGTGGAGAACTATCGCGCATCATGCTCGCATTGAAGAGCGCTCTGTCCAAGGCCGACCCGGTACCGACGCTGGTGTTCGACGAGATCGACGTCGGCATCGGCGGCAAAGTGGCGGAGGCGGTCGGCAGGCGCCTGGCACGGCTGGCCAAGACCCACCAGGTCATCTGCATCACGCACCTGCCCCAGATTGCCAAGTACGCGGAACGTCACCTGCTTGTCGCCAAGTCGGTCCGCGGCAATCGCACCCTGACGTCGATCCGGACACTGGATGCCGATTCGCGGGTGGAAGAACTGGCCCGCATGACCAGCGGCGCAACCGTTACCAGGACCAGCCTTGCTCACGCGCGCGAGATGCTCGAATCGGCGAAGAGCCGCTGACATGACCGACCAGCCCTCCGCCCCGTCCGACCGGTCGGCCGAGCAGACGAAGAACAGCCACACGACTGCTGCCAGGATCGTCACCCTCCCCAACATCCTGAGCGTCTCGCGTATCATCCTGCTGCCGATCGTCCTGCTCCTGCTCTTCAAGCACCAGAACGCGGCCGCGGTCGCGGTGATGCTTGTCTCCTGGACCACCGACGCGCTCGACGGCTACTTCGCCCGCAAGCTCGGCCAAGTGTCAAATCTCGGCCGGGTACTGGATCACCTGGTTGACAAGGTCTGGGTGGGCTCGGTACTGGCGACGCTTGTCTTCATCCGCAACCTGCCGCTCTTCCTCGCCGCTGCGGTTATCCTGCGCGACCTGCTGATACTGGCCGGCAGCGGCGTGATAATGAAAGTCCGGGGCCTGTTTGTCCAATCAGACGTTGTCGGCAAGATCACCGGGTTCGCTTTCGCCCTGATGATCGTCTTCTACACGCTGGAGTTGCCGGCACTGATGAAATACAAGTCGGCGGTCGACTTCATCGTCACGGTACTTGTGGTCGTGTCGTTCCTGAACTACCTCACGGTTTTCCTCCGCCGGATTGCACGCTTCCGGCTCCCCGGCGAGGACCCGCAGTAGCCGCCCCGGTTTCTTCCCGGGCGGCTCACTCCGAACCGGCGCAAGTGAATCGGACTCCGACCCGCCTGTCTGAACCTCGGCCTCAACCTCATCCTCGACCTGAACCTTCGGCCGTACCTCAACCTCAACCTCAGCCTTAACCTCAACCTGTCCACAAACCCGCCAGCACCCCCTCCGAAATCAGGAATTTGATTCCCGAATCCCCATCGCCAATCCTCAGCCCTGAATCCTCAGTCCCGACTGCAGCTGGGTCGCGCGAAATACCCGCCGAAGTACGTCAGGAAGTACCGGCCGAAGTATCCTCAGTTGCGTCGTCGCCTGTATGAGCACGTGTATCTTGAGCTGTGTCGCAAGCTGTGTCTCGACTTGTGCAGGAAGTCGCTCGCGGAGTTGAGTCGCGAGAAGTTCAAGAAGTTGTTCCTGTCGTTGTTCCAGACGTTCTTCGCGTCATTGCTCGGCTCGATGTTCGAGTCGATGTTCGCGTAGTTGTAAGTTTCGTTATATCTCGCACCGTGTCGGCAGATGCTACCCCCGGGGCAGTCTGTGGGCCGCCCACTCCCCGGCAGAATTGTGGTCCGGGACCGCCGCGCTACTACATATAGGTGGCGACGTGTGCTTTGAAGCACGGCAAAGAGGCCGCCGCTTTTCCGAGAGAATGCGGTTCTCAGATCGGCATCCTGCGGTACTTACAGAACCTGTGCGCGAGACCGGCTGCTGGTCAAGGCACCCGTACCAGAACTGCGCGGTTTGATGCCGTCCTGAACCCAGCATTCGCTGCCACATTGAAGGCGCAAGTCATCGCCGCAGTCAGTCTGCGGCTGAACGCGCAAGTCAACGTGCCGCTCACAGTCGGGCTCGATTGAGCACTGACAGCGGCACTGAAGTCCCGAGTCTGTGCGGCGTTGGCTGCGACGTTGAGGGCGCGATTGGATGCCACGCTCGACCCCGCACTCGGCGCGGAACTGCAAGGCGGGCTAAGTCCTTGATTGGCGGCCACATTGACGGCTGCGTTGTACTCGGCCTTGAACCCCGCAGTCAACCCGGGAGTGACTCCCCTCCTGCCGACGCGGGTCTCAGGCAGAACTCCGGACCATCAAGTCGCACCTCGCCTCAGAATCAAGGGCGGACCTTCGCCCGCGGCATCCTATGCCCTGCGTTCCGCGTCACGGTCACGCTTATCCGCCCTGCCCGTCTCACCTCGGCTTGGCAGGTAGCCGGCAGAGAAGCCTGATGCGAACATGCCCGCATGACCGCGATGATGGCTGTTCTGGCTGACTCACCCGGAACACGGACAACTGCCTTCGTGGACACCTGCCTGAGGTGTTCGGGGAGAACAGCGTGGAGCACCCCGAGGACTATTCCGGGGTAAGCCCTGGGTATGCCCCCAGATTCGCGGCCACCGAGCCGGAAGACGCGCACTAAGTGCTGACCGACCGGGAGATACGCTGACTCGACGATAGCGCTGCCGTGCCGCCAGTCTCAGGCTCCGGCTGGACTTGCGTTTTCCTTTTCCCGCGCGAGAACGCCCTGCCCCTGCCCGGCAAATCCGTGAAGTGTTTTCCCGTCCTCGCTGCCCGAAGTGCAGAGGCGGCCCGAAGGCCGCCCCTGCCCTGTCTTGTGTCTACTGCCTTCTACTTGGCTCTCACCTCGTTACTACTGCTTTCTTCACCGCCCGGGAGCCCGGCATGTCGAGACGGTAGAACCGGACCGGGATTCGCGCGCATCGTCATGCCCATAGTGTCCCGGTTTGTCATATTCTACAGGGAACGTGAGCTGCACTGGAAATAAGGGAAGTGTCCCTGTCCTCTTCGACATACGCTCGACCCAGACCGCGGATGACGCGGGCCTTGCCATCAACCGCGCGCACGAGTTCATCAAGTGCGCCGAGGACTTCCTCAACGCTCACGACAGGCCCGCCGGCAAACGTCGAAGCCGCAAGAAGTAGAGCGGCATCCGTAGGGGCGGGCTTCCGCCCACCCCTGCCTGTCTACTGTCCACTGTATTCTGTCTTCTTGCTGCCCTACCTCGTCACCACGACCTTCTGCTCATCGGTGACGGCAGGCGTGCGGATCTGGATGAAGTAGACTCCGGCGGGTACGCGGTGGCCGCTGCTGACGCGGCAGTCCCATGTGAAGAGGTGTCGGCCGGCCGCCTGCTGCTCCGCCACGAGTTGCCTGACCTCACGCCCTAGTTGGTCGTAGACGGAGAGCTCAACACGGCCGGGAGCAGCGAGGGAGTACTGGATGTCGCATCCGTCCGAGACCATCCGCGCCTGCAGACCAGAAGCCA
>CAZSUX010000058.1:0-12295 GCA_964610135.1 uncultured bacterium
CAAGCATACCCGCCCGCGCCCGATCAGTCAATAAATAGGGAAGTGTCCCGATTTCTTCCCGAAATCCCTCCCCGCCGCGGGCCGCGGTTAGGTCAGTCCTCGATTACGACGATTGCCGTGGCGTAGTCGGGCAGATGTGAGATGCTGAGGTGGACTTTGCGGCCGGCGAGTGTCTTCTCGGCCCGGCCCGTGACCCTGATGGTCGGCCGCTGTCGTTCGTTGTCGCAGACGTCGATCTCGGTCCAGCCGATCGCGCCTCTTAGCCCGGTTCCCAACGCCTTGGAGAACGCTTCCTTGGCCGCGAACCTACCCGCGTAGGACGGGTACTTGTCACCCAGTGTCTCGCAGAATCGAACCTCGTCGGGCGAGAAAATACGGTTGCGGAAGCGCTGGGGATAGCGCTCTAGTGCCGCCCGCACGCGCGAGACGTTGACGAGGTCGATTCCGATTCCATAGATGCTCATCGACCGAAGTCAGAAGTCAGAATGCAGAGTACAGAATGCAGAAGTGGAACCACCGTGGCAGCGGCGCTCATTTCTTTGCCTTGGCGGTGACTACGGACTTGACCAAGATCCTGATGGGTTCGTCAACCTCGCACAAGAGAGGGTTCAGCGCGCCGTCAGGGGTGAAGTCGGACCGCGAAAGTAGTTGGAGCCAGTACTCCGCTTCTCTCATCTCCTTCAGCACGAGCTGCAGCTTGTGCACGAAGTCAGCCCGGCTTTCAGCGCTACATGCTTCCCGATAGTTGGCTCCGGTCGACGTCGCCGCGCGCATCAACTGGTTGGCGAGATAGCGGCTCGTGGCCGTTCGTTCAAGACGTCGGCTGAATCGAACAACGTCCACCGCGAAGTCCAGAAGTCTACCTCCAATGTCCGCACTTCTGCCTTCTGCCTTCTGATATCTGCATTCTGACTTCGGTTGGTCCACCTACTGCCCGCTCAGCCTTTCGACAATCGGGATTAGCTCCAGCACGTCGTTGATCTCGAAGTCGGCGCCGGAGACGTTCGTGCCGAACTCATCGCCGTAGCGCGCAAACACCGTGTACATTCCGAGGGTCTTGGCCCCGATGATATCACGCTCGGCCCAATCGCCGACCATCACCGCCTCTTCCGGCCGCACCTGCAGCAACTCAAGCGCCTTTCGGAACGGCTCCGGCGCCGGCTTACGCACGCCGGTATCGTCGAAGGTCACTACCGTGTCGAAGAACATGTCGACGCCGAGCTGCACCAAACGCATCCAAACCTGCATCCGCGGCGCGTCCGACACCACGGCCAGCTTCAGGTGCATGCGGAAGAGCCTGAGCAGCGCGAGGCTGACGTGCGGGTACGATACCAGCGCACCTTCCCGGGCGCGGCGGTAGGCGACGATACCCGCGGCCAGGATGCGGTAGTCGACATAGCCGAGGACTTCATGCAGGAAGTCGTCGAATACCTCCTGGTACTCGATGCCCTTCTGGTCGTAGATCTCGAATATCTTCTTGTGGGCCTGCTCCCGCGTAAGGTCGAGCCCGGCGTCGATCATCGCGACGACCGCCGAGTCCACCGCGGCGTTCTTCCACTTCCTGAAGTCGACCAGCGTATTGTCGACGTCGAAGACGACAGCCCTGATCACAGAATCAAGTCCGAAGCACGAAGCCCGAAATCCGAATCAAGCTCGAATCCCCAAAACGCCAACCGTTGGACTTATCGCTTCGGACTTGTGACATTCTGTCCTTCGGACTTCAATCGTCATTCGGGTTTCGGAGTTCGGAATTGGTGCTTCAGTCGGTCGTAGGTCTCGGTCAGGTGTTCGCTGATGACCTTGGTCTCGGACAAGAGCGGCATGAAGTTCACGTCCCCAAGCCAGCGCGGAACGATGTGGACGTGCAGGTGCCCGGCGACGCCGGCGCCTGCTACCCGGCCGAGGTTCGCGCCGACGTTGAAGCCATGCGGCTTGAGCCCCTGTCGCAGAACAGCAAGCGACTTCTGCACCAGCTTGAACAGCTCCGCGCCCTCGACCGCACTGAGCGACTCGAGATCCGCGGTATGCCGGTTGGGAGCGACCATAACATGTCCGTTGTTGTAGGGAAATCGGTTCATCACGACAAAGGCGCGCCGTCCGCGATGGAGTATCAGGTTCTTTCTGTCGTCCTTCGCCTTGAGAAGTCTGCAGAACAGGCAGTCGCGTCGCGCCGTGGAATGCTGCCCTATGGCGCAGCGGATGTACTCAGCCCGCCACGGCGCCCACAAAGTGCGCATAGGAGAAATCAGAAGCTAGAAGCCAAAAGCCAAACCTCAAAACGCCCGATCCGGACAGCTTTGGCTTCTGACTCTTGGCCTTTGCCTTTTGACTTCGTCACTACCCGAACAGCCCCATCTGCGTCCCGGGCTCAGCGTCGCGAGCTGCCGGTGTCGGGGGCGTGCCCGGGAGGACCTGAATCACGCCGAACACGCCGTCGTAGCCAGCGGTCGCTTGCACCTCACCCCGTCGCATCCGGTCGATGCCGAGCGCAACCCGGTCGTTGGAGTTCCGCTCGATGTCGGGTATCGGCGAGTTGAGCAGCACCTCGAACTCGCTGCCCAACGCCGTAACCAACGCCTCGTACATCTTGTGTACCTGTGCCGTGTCCCGTCCCACGCCCTGGGCTTCGCCGATGACCTCCTCGAGCGGGACCAGATGTTTGTACGGAATCACGTCGGTCGGGACCTCCTCCGGTGTGCGGTCGGCCAGTTGCTCGACCCGGTGGAGTACGCCGATGGTGAGTTGCCGGCCGCAGCCCGGGCAGAGGTTGTCGTTCACCAGCGACTGGGCCGGGGCAAAGCTCACGCCGCAGGCACGATGGCCGTCGAAGTGGTACTTACCCTCTTCAGGGAAGAACTCGATGGTGTAGAGGAACCGTTTCCGGTCCTTCGTCTTCAGGACGTCGCGGATGGCGTCGTAGGTCAGTTCGCAGTCAAAGACGTTGCCTTCACGGCCAAGCCGGCCCGGTGAATGCGCGTCGGAGTTGGAAATGAGCGTGCGGCTGTCGAGCGCGGACAGCCGCCAGTTCATCGGTGGGTCGCTCGAAAGGCCGGTTTCGACCGCGAATATCTCCTTGGACAAATCTCCGAAGCACTCCTCGATTGAGTCGAACCCCGAGTTCGAGCCGTAGAGCGAGAACCACGGGGTCCAGATGTGCGCGGGCACGAGGAACGCGCGCCGGTCGATGTCGAGGAGCTTTGCCAGCAGGTCGTAGCTTGAGAGCCCGAGCGTAGGCCGGCCGTCGGATGCGAGCTTGCCGTAGCCGTCGAGCCAGGCCGTCAGCTTCTCCGCGGTCTCGAAGCTCGGGACGAAGACGAGGTTGTGGATCCGGCGCAACCTGCCGCCGGCGCTGTAGATGCCGTTGAGCTCGACGTTGAGGATGAAGTACGTGTCGTCGTACGTGAACAGGCCCGCGCCGGTCGGCTTCAGGTGCTGCTTCAGCGACTTCAGATACTCGGGGTGGGTGAAGTCGCCGGTCGCGACCAGCTTGATGCCCTTGGTCTTGGCTGTGGCCGCGATCATCGGGATGTCCATGTCGCGACTCGTCGCGCGCGAAAACCGGGAGTGAATGTGCAGGTCAGCTATGAATTGCATCTGTGCACGCCATTCTAGTCCCGGGCATCGGCCAAGTCAAAGAGGAAGTGAGCAATCCCCAACGAATGACCTGTTGCGGACACCGGATTCGTCCATTGGGTCATTCGGGCTTGATTGGTCATTGGCTTCTAGCGCGCCACCACCATCATCCTCGTGGTGTGCGGCCCCGGCTCGATGAAAGAACCGTGCTGGAAGAAGTGGGCCTCGGTGAAGCCAACGGCCTTGAGGCAGCGCTCAATCTCCTCGGGGAAGTAACCCCGCTCCTGGTGGATTTCAACGAACCGCTCACCCACCTTTCCCGCCTCCGGTTTCTCCCAGAACGTCAGCGTGAGTGTGGAAACGCGCGTTTCCTGATCCCAGTCGTGCTGCCAAACCGAGTAGATGTCGCCGACCTCGCGGGTGGTCGTCCGTGTGCCCCAGTGTTCGGCCAGGCCGTGGACCGTATTCATGTCAAAGACCAAAGGCCCGCCGGCCATGACCGCCGCCCGCACGCAACGGAAGCACCGGACCAGGTCGTCCTCGGTCAGCAGGTAGTTCATGCTGTCGTAGAGGCAGATTGCCGCCTCAAGCGGCTCGGGTACTGCGAAGTCGCGGATGTCGGCATGGATTGTCGTCACGGGCAGGTCCCCGCGTTTCGACTCCAGCACGGCGAGCATCTCGGGCGAGCGGTCGACGCCGGTTACCCGGTAGCCGCGTCGGGCGAGCATCAGGGTCGGGATGCCGGTGCCGCAGGCGAGATCGAGTATGGTCTTCGGGTCGGAACGGAAGTGACCGAAGACGCGCACGACGTAGTCAACCCACCCCTTGTAGTCAACGTACTTGACCATGAACTTGTCGTAGTGGCGGTTGAAGCGGCTGAACGGCTCGCGCATCATGGTCGGAGCCAATATAGGACGAACGACATCGAAGTCAAGCGGGCGTGGCGAGGGATATCCGCAGATTACGCAGATGACGCAGATAGCGCCGCCCAGCGTCAGCTTGACATGCTGTTGCCGGCTAATAGGTTGTCTGGTGCGTTGCCGATACGGAGTGGTGATCGCTGTCATCCCGCTCATCCTCGCCTGCCGCAGGCCGGACTACTTCCCGCTCAAAAACAACCAGGAATGGCGGTACGCGGCGACCGCGTACGAGGTTGTCGAGCCCGACACGAATGAAGCCGAGAGTCCGGCTTATGCGATTGCCGTGACCGGTTCGGCAGTTGAACCTGGACTCGGCAGGGCACACAAGGTTCGCATCACGCGCGATGAGGGACCCCACCTGTCATTCTTCTTCCGGAAGACTGGAAACGCCGTGTTCGTGCTGCCCACTTCGCAGCTCGACGGGCTCGGGCCGACCTTGGGTTGGTGGAAGTTGCTGGGTCCTCCGCTGCACGAGGGCGCGTTCTGGCATGGTGACCAAGAACACTCACTGCCGTTCGAAGCAATTGCGCTTGAGACCGTGGAAACCCCGGCCGACAGCTTCCGAAACTGCTTCCGCGTCCGGGTTCACGCGGCTGAGCCGCACCTGATTGACTTCTGGCTCGCGCCCGACGTGGGCATCATCCGTTGGCGTCGTTGTTTCTCCGCTTCCCGGTTCGAAGTCGCGGAACGGATCCTCCGCTGATAGTTCCGCCTCAGTAGCCGCATCTCTTGCTCTGGTTCTGTCTTCGTATCGTGGTGTCTTGGTGGCGAGATTCACTCCATCGCGCACGAAAACGATTGACAACTCGCTCGATATTCGTATTCTCTTCGCGATGGATTGCGCGACCCCGAGTTTGCGGGTCACTGTAATGAGTCTACCGTTGCTCTCTCTACACACAATTGTCCGTTCCGTAAACCGTCCGCGTCGGGTTTGCCGGCGCGGACTACGCACAAACCAAAGGAGGTGCGAATGGTAAAGAAGAAGAAAGCGAAGAAGGCCGTCAAGAAGACAGCCAAGAAAAAGGCCAAGAAGAGAAAGTAGTCTTCTCGACAGCCTACCATTGCCGCCGCGCATCCCGCGGCGGCGTGGCTTTCACGACCCACCAGCTCAAGTACAGACACGCCCGGCAGCGGACGCGCAAGAAGACAGCGGCTCGGGGTGTACCCGAGCCGCCAAGTCCAAATTATCGGAGACTAACGGACCCGCAGGACCTTGCTGGTCTCTCCCGCCTCGCGAGTGAAGTAGACACCGGGCTTCAGCGCCTGCGAACGCTGGCCCAAGGCATCGTACACGCATGCACGGCCGGGTAGACTTCCGGATACAACCGACGGTCGTTGGTCGCGCCTGGTTGCGGACACCGGCGAGGGTTCGGTGACTCCGGTAACAAGTACATCCAGGTTGCCGTAGACATCACGGCTGGTTCCCTGATCCCACGCGATGAGACAGTTCGAATCTGAGAAGGCGAGCGCCGGCCACCAGCGCATGATTGCGCTCGTGCCCGAAACTGGGAAGCGGCCGCCGACAAGCGAACCGTCCGTCGCGATGAACTGGCCGAAGATCGTCTCCGGTTCGTTGTTCAGGCCGCTCATCCAGACTGCAAGGAAACGCTGCCCGTCGTATGCCATCGCGGCCCAGCGCTGGCAGCCGGAACCCATGGCAATGGCGAACGGGTCACCCAACTCGCCCTGACGCGACACCAGCCGGCCATGGAGCTCGAGAGTCGGATACGCACCGGTGTGCCAGACCACAAGGTAGTCTGAATCTCCAAAGCAGAGATTGGGCCCTGACGCTGTTCCCGGCGCAAGCTGGAACACGTTGCCCTCAGGCATTCCCTCACGATTCACGAACCGGCCATACGACCCGTTCGATGAACGGGACCAGACTACAAGGCTCCGCTCGCCATCGTCGGCCACATTCGGGCGGTACTCGTACGAGCTCGACGTCGAAACCTTCACACCCGAGTCGAGCACGACGCCGGCCGGCGTGACCCGCGCGGCAAAAGGGTGATAGGCATTGGATGGTCCATACTTCTCGTCCGACCAGACTACAAGGTAGTTCTCGCCGGTGAAGGTGACAACCGGGTCCGTCTGAATGAACGAATCCTCGGTCGGGTTACAGATGTAGAACGTACTCAGGGTGTCGAGGTCGGGAGTGACACGCACTCCCAGCAGGTCGCCCTTTGTTCAGCAGTGCTCGCGGGTGACGACGAGGAAGTTCGAACCGTCCCAGGCCGCGCTCACGCGGTAACCGATACTGTCGGTGAAGAGCTCAACTCCGGTCGGGTCGAGCACCGTGCCTTGCTTCGTAACCCGCGCCGCATAGACGCCGGTGAGTGGATACGCCCGTTGGTCTTCCCAGAAGACGTAGAACTGGTCTTGCGCGTACACGACCGCCGAATAGCCGGTGAACCCGGAGGCGGTGCAGATGGGAAAGTCGGCACCTACCAGGGCAAGGAAAAGCAACGTACTCATGGTCACCTCTTGCGGGAGTCTACTCCCAGCCAATCCGCGCGCAAGCCCAACCGGCGCTCGTGTGCATGCACGTTATCCGGCTCACGGATTGACGGCTATCACCGAGCCGTCATCGAAGCGAAAGACAAACTGCTTGCCGTGCACGTTGGCTCGCGTGCCCGGCGGGATCACTTCATCGACGTAGAAGTCTGCAAAGTACAGCTCGACCATTTGCGACATGTCCGGCGCAATCGTCACCGGCGCGGTGAAATGGACGGTATCACCGGGCCCAGTCCCAGGAAGCCCATTCGGTACCGGGTAGCCGCAGTGATCCGCGTCAATGCGGAAGTCCCTCATGTATAGGGACTCCGACGTGTCGGAGAATACAAGCCAGCCGACCGTGTCCTCAATCGTCCCGACGTTGACGACGCGGATGAGGAAACCTGAACTGTCGGGCGGTAGCATCGGCAAGCCGACCATCCTTAGTTCGCTCCAGCCCGGCGGACGGATGACGATGGTATGCGGGGAGGACCACAGGGACGTCAACTCACCGGTATCCTTTGCCTGCGCGGTGACGGCGTAGGTATCCGGTACGGACCAGGCGTGGCTCATGCTGACCGGCCCGCCCGAGGGAACAAACTCGCTCCAGTCAGATGTGTCGCCGTCACCCCACGTGAACCTGATTGCCACCGGGATGTTGTCAGGATGGTCTGCTCCGGCAAGGAAGGCGTAGGACGTATCCCGGCCCCCGAGGCTTGGCCCTGTCGGCGCCGCCGGCGTTTCCGGCGGCCAGCGGATGGCTACTCTCACCTTGAGTCCGTCGGACAAGTCGGACGTACGTTCCCGGTCCTGCGCCGATATGCGGACTTCATAGGTGCCTGTGTCTGACCAGACGTGAGCAGACGCGACCGTGTCCCCGCTCGCGAACCATCCCATCCAATGCGAGTCTGAGGAATCACCCCAGTCGAAGCGGACCACCATGCTGTCGCCGTCCGGGTCGCTCACGACTGTTTGGAACGAGTAGGTCGTATCCTTGAAGCAGTAGGCGGGACCGGTCGGGCGCGCCGGTACATCCGGCGCGCGGTTGCTCCTGCATGACAGCCAAGCAACCACTACGAGCACAGCCGCTGCGGCTGCAAGCGTTCTTGTCTTGTTCACTTCTCCTCCTTACCTTTCTCCGCCGACGCGGCCGGTGTTTCTGAGGTCATGGTGGAACTTGGGCCACGGCGAATCGGCCAAAGGACTCGTGCCTTTGTATGCATACAGGTATCCGTCACAGCTCACGAAGTAGACAGTTCCATCAGATCCGATGGTCGGCGATGTTTCGATGTTGCCGCCTGTCGGGTAGCTCCACTTCGGAGTCCCATCCGGGTAGAAGGCGTAGATGTAATCGTCCTGCGAGCCGATGTAGACCGTGCCGTCAACGGCCACGGCCGGTGATGAGTACCTGATGCGTCCGCCGGTGCGATAGCTCCACTTCAGCGTACCGTCGGGGTGGAACGCGTAGAAGGAGCGGTCCTGGGATCCGAAATAGACGGTGCCGTCAGCGGCCACGGCCGGTGACGACCTGACGTCGGCGGCGGCCAGGTAGCTCCATTTCAGCGAGCCATCCGGGTTCAGGGCATAGAAGTTGGCAATCTTGCCGGCGTCGGAGCCGACGTAGACCGTTCCGTCGGCGGCTATGGCCGGGGAGGATTCAACGTTGCCGCCGAGGTCGACGCGCCACTGGAGCGTACCTTCAGGGCTTACAGCGTAGAAGTAGTCGTCGAAAGAACCAAAGTAGACCGTCCCGTCGGCCGCAATGGCAGGAGATGAAGTGACATTGCCGCCGGCGTGATAGCGCCACCGGAGAGTTCCATCCGGGTTGATGGCGTATGCGTAGTCATCGTCTGACCCCACGTAGACCACTCCGTCAGCCGCGATAGCCGGGGATGTTGCGTCCCCGCCGGTCGAGTAGCGCCACACGAGCTTCCCGCCAGGAGTAAGGCAGTAGATGTAGTTGTCGTCCGAGCCGAAGTAGAGTATGCCGTTCGGTGCGATTGCCGGTGATGACGCCACATTGCCGCCGGTCAGATAGCGCCACCTAACGGTACCCTCGGCGTCCACCGCGTATACGGCACTGTCGTTGGACCCGACGTAGATTGTACCGTCCGGTCCTATCGCCGGTGACGAAGTCATGTAGGAAAGACCGCTGTCGACAAGGCGGAACCGCCATAACCGCAGCGTGTCCGGCGGCTTGATAATGATGCTGTGCGGTAGCGACCACCGCGACCGCCCGCTGCCCGTATCGCGGGCCTGAGCTGTCACCGCATAGGTGTCCGGGGCAGTCCAGACGTGACTCATTGCCACCGATTCGCCGGAGGCAACTAAGGCACTCCAGTCGGAAGTGTCGCCGTCTCCCCATGTGAATCTTATGGCCACGGTGATGCTATCGGGATGCGAAGCCGACGTAGAAAAGGTGTACGACGAATCCTGCCCGCCTCGGTCCGGCCCAACCAGTTCGTGCGGCATGTTGGGCGGACGGCGCAGCACTACCTGAACCGTAAGTGGGTTTGACCAACCTGACCTCTGCTGTCCCTCGTCCTTCGCCTGGACACTGACTTCGTAGGTCCCGGTGTCGGGCCAGACGTGGGTGAGCGTGATGGTATCCCCGCTCGGGACCGGGCCCGACCAGTCCGAAACGACCGAATCGCCCCAGTCGAAGCGGACGGCCACGTGGTCGCCATCCGGGTCATTCACGGTTGTCTTGAAGGTGTAGGCGGTGTCTTTGCAGCAGTAGGTGGGGCCGGCCGGTACGGCCGGCACGTCAGGCAGGTGGTTCTGGCACGCCAGCCCGGCCATCATTATCCCGGCCAGGGCTGCGGCAAGCAGTTCCCTTGCTGTAAGCATTGTTCCTCCTCACCGTCCGCCTCCTACCCGGCCGGTGTTCCTCAGGTCATGGTGAAACTTGGGCCACGGTGAATCCGCCAGCGGACTCGTTCCCTTGAGCGCGTAGAGATACCCGTCATGGCTGACGAAGTATATCGTCCCGTCAGTCCCGATTGTCGCTCCTGCCGCGACGTTGTCGCCGGTCTCGTACCGCCACTTGAGTGTACCATCAGAATGGATGGCGTAGAGATAGTTGTCGTCCGAGCCGAAGTAGATGGTGCCGTCGGCCGCCACTGCCGGAGTAGCGCGGACTGGCGCCTGAGTGGCATACCGCCACTTGAGCGTGCCATCCGGGTTCAGCGCGTAGAGGTGATTGTCGATCGACCCAATATAGACTGTGCCGTCGGCCGCGATGACCGGCGAGGACTCGATGTTGCCGCCGGTCTCGTACTGCCACTTGAGCGTGCCGTCCGGATTCATGGCGTAGACGTAGTGGTCGGTGGAGCCGAAGTAGATGGTACCGTCGGCCGCGATCGCCGGGGACGACGGGATGTTGCCGCCAGTAGGATAGCGCCATCTGACCGTGCTATCGGAATTGAGAGCATAGAAATCCACCGCCCCGAAGTAGATGGTGCCGTCGGCCGCGACCGCCGGCGACGAGGTGACGATACCGTTGGCCAGGAAGAACCACTTGAGGTTGCCGTCGGGGTCCAGTGCGCGCAGGTAGCTGCCATACGACCCGACGTAGATGGTGCCGTCGGCCGCGATCGCCGGGCAGGACGTGACGCTCCAAATGAGAGAATAGCGCCACTTCAGGCCACCGCCCGAGTCGACGGCGTAGAACCAGTTGTCGTCCGCCCAGAAGTAGACGGTACCGTCGGCCGCCAGGGCCGGGGACGACTGGACGTAGCGGCCGGTCTGGTAGCGCCACTTGAGCGTGCCGTCGGGATTGACCGCATACAGGGAGCTATCGGCCGCCGCGACATAGATGGTGCCGTCGGGGCCGATCGCCGGCGACAGGTTCTTGCCCGCGTCCAGCCGCAGGCGCCACTTGAGGAGCGTGTCCGGCGGGTGGATGAAGATGTCGTGCGTGGGCGACCACTGCGAGCGACCGGTGCCCGTGTCCCTTGCCTGCGCCCTCACCCGGTAGGTGCCCGTATCCGGCCAGACGTGGCTCATCCCCACCGATTCCCCCGAGGCGACGAAGCTGCTCCAGTCGGAAGTATCGCTGTCGCCCCACGCGAACCGGATTGCGACCATGGTGCTCTCGGGATTGAAGGCAAAGCTGGTGAAAGTGTAGGAAGAGTCCTGGGCTCCCTGGTCCGGGCCCGCCGGTTCGGACGGAGAATCCGGCGACAGGACGACAATCACCGTAAGCCCGTCCGAGAGGTCGGACGCGACGTGCTCCTGGTCCTGCGCCCAGGCACGGACCACGTAGGTGCCGGTATCGGACCAGGCGTGGGTCAGCGCGATTGTATCACCACTGGCGATGAAGTCCGACCAGGCCGAAAGGGTGGAATCGCCCCAGTCGAAGCGGATTGCTACGCTGTCGCCATCCGGGTCGGTCGCAGTTGTCGTGTAGGTGTGTATCGTATCCTTGGCGCAGTATGTCGGGCCGGACGGAACTACCGGCACCTCGGGCGCACGGTTCTTCGTGCCGCTGCAGGAAGAAACCGCTGCCAGCGCCAGGACAGCAGACACCACTAAGAACAACCGGATATGACGTCGATACATTCTACCTCCTGCGTCGCTCAGGCGTCGTCGAGCCGAACCTCTTTCTGACCGATGTAGCCAGAGGATAGCGGCAACGCGCCGATAGTCGACCGGCGCCGTAACGACTCGGTAAGCCACCGTCGCCGACCGCTAACGAGCTAATTGTAGCTCTCGCCCTGCCACTGTCAAGCTGGATATTGACGCTGCTCCCAGGTACGCTGCCTTGACATTCCCAGACTGGACGTTGGCGTCGGCGACCGAGGTCGTATTGACGAAACAGCCGGATTCGACCAAGACTCGGGCGGGCGCAATGCCCGCCCGAGTTTGCTCAACTCCACGATGCACGGTTTACGGTACGCGGGTTACGCTTCGGGATGGCGGGCCTCGTGGTCTTTCAGATAGCCGCGGGAATCACACTCCCGGCTACGTGCCGGGCGCAGGCAAGAGCCCTTCCGGTTCCTCTCCAAGAAGCTCAGCAAGTTGGTTGCGAGGTTGTCTGCAGAGGGATTCGGGAAGGAACCTGAACGAGAATGTGGACTGCGACTCGGCAAGGACCTTGGGACGGAACCTAGGTCGTTACTCGGCAAGGAACCGGACAAGGAGCTCTGGTCGTTGCTCGCGAAGTAGCTGAGGAAGTAGCGGTGGAAATAGCCGAACAAGTAGCCCGCGTCGTCCTCTGGGAAGCTCCTCGGATCGTGACTTCGGAAGCTATGTGGATAGCTACGGGGTAGGCATAGGAGGGGTCGGAAAGAGAATAGGGACTAGGGTGT
>CAZSUX010000059.1:0-12131 GCA_964610135.1 uncultured bacterium
ACCCCTTCAGTGGGTTGTGGCCATGTGTGTCACGAATGACACAACGTGCGTCATCCGCGGCACAGATTGGAGAGCTATGCGGGCCGGTATTGGAGGCGGGCCGAGAGACCGTCAGTCGGGGCTATTGTCTACATGGTGTTTGCGTAGCAGGCGATAGAATTGGCTCCGGCTGAGTCCTGCGAGCTTGCTGGCTCTGGAGATGTTCCCCTTCGCTTTCCTCAGGGCCTCGACAAGCATGGCTCGTTCAGACTCATTCGACCTCTCGCGGAACCTGTCACGCAGGTTCTCTGGCGTCGGTACGTTCGTCTCGGCTGGGGGCTGCCTGAGCTCGGTCGGAAGGTCGGCGATTTGGAGCGAATCACCGTTAGCAAGCAACACGGCCCGCTCGACAACGTGCTGGAGCTGTCTGATGTTGCCCGGCCACGAGAACTCGGCAAACAGCGCCAGCACATCGTCGCTTGCGCCGCGAACCGGCCGGCTGTATTCCTGAGCCGCACGGAGGATGAAGTACTGGGTCAGCACCGGGATGTCCTCCTGCCGCCGGCGCAGCGGCGGCAGGACGAGTTGAACCGTATTCAGCCGGTACAGCAGGTCGCGTCGGAACAGACCCTGACGTTCGCGCGATTCGAGGTCCATGTTAGTCGCCGCGACAACTCGCGCGCCGACCGGTCTCTCGACGGTCCCACCCACCCGCATGGTCGTCTTGTCCTCGACAACGCGCAGCAGCTTTGCCTGGAGGGCAGGACTCATGTCGCCGATTTCATCTAGGAAGATCGTCCCCTTGCCCGCCTGCTCGAACTTGCCCGGCCGCGCCTCGACGCCGGTCGCCGCGCCCTTCTCGACCCCGAAGAACTCGGCTTCGAGCAGGGCTTCCGGTACTGCCGCGCAGTTGACCGTGACAAAGGGATGGTCAGCGCGGGGGCCTGACTCGTGCAGGGCGCGAGCAATCAGTTCCTTGCCCGAGCCACTCTCGCCGCCTATCAGGACTGGGACCGGAGCGGCAGCCATGCGCGCTACCAGGCCGAGAACGTCGCGCACGTCGCGGCTACGGCCCACAACGCCCCGGAACCGCAGTCCCGCTATCTGCGACCCACTTTCGGCTTCAATAGCCTTGATCTCTCCCAGTTTCGCCAGCACGGGCACCAGCGTGCGGGACACGATCTCGAGCACCTCGGACTTAACGCGCGCAGCCTGAGGAACGCTTCGCTGTAACCAGACGAGACCGACTTCGCGGCCCTCATGTTTGACTGGTAGAAGCAGAGTCAGATCTGTCTGCGAGGGAGTCTCTCGGCCGGTCAGTTCAGGCAGGTCCGGATTGCCCCGCAGAGCAACCGGCCGGCCGCCGACCAGCACTGCACCCTGTTTGAACCGCAGGTTGTCGCAGAACATCGAGAGTGCGTGCTCGACAAACTGCTCGGGCACCAACTCTAGGGCGGTGATGCTGAGTAGCCCCTGGAGCAGGGCGGCATTACGGTCGACGCTCATCTCAAGTCGGTAGAGCAGCCGTGTCGCCTCTTCGGCCTCGGCTATAGCGGCGAGTCGGCGGAACGTCTGAGCCGCGGTCTCGATCTTGGCTCGGGCTTCTTCCGCCCGATTCACTCCGAGGAGCTCTCGTCCGTGCTGCAGTCGCGCGAGCGCGAGTTCGTAGGCGTCGCCAAGCGGTTCCAGCACAGTCTCGGACCGGCTGAAGAGGTCAAGGGCCTCGTCCGAGCGGCCGCGGGCCGCGGACAGGAGCGCCCGAACGCGCAGCGCCTCGCCTTGTTCTCTTGCCAGATTCAGGTCGGTCGCGCAATGCTCGGCTTCCGCCACTAGGTCGCAGGCCGCATCGAGCCAGCCCCTAGCGAGCGCAACCTCGGCCCGGAGGCAGCAGGCAGTCGCGAACACGCGGCGGTCCTTGGCTGCTTCGCACAGCCGAGCGGCTTCGCTCAGGACGTCCTCTGCCCGAGCCAGGTCTCTTTTACGGAAGTGAGTCCAGCCCAGATTGGTGAGAGCCTCTCGGTACACTCCTCCGGCTCGACGGTGTTGCCTCTCTGATTCGATCACTGCGCGGAACATGAGCGCGGCGTCGTCGTACTCGGACCGCTTGAGTGACAGCTCGCCGAGCGCGTTTCGAGCCGCAGCCAGCGGGTCAGAGAACCCATGCTCCTCGCAGAGCGCAATCGCCCGGTAGAAGTTCTCGGTCGCCTCGGCCCAGCGGCCCATGGCGGCGAGGGTCCAGCCAATATTGTGATAACTTGTGGCCCGGTCATGAGCGTCTCCGGCTTTGGTATTGGCGTCCAGGCATTGCCGGTAGTACTCCAGCGCCTTGTCGAGGTCGCCACGTGCAGCGTGAACGCACGCGAGCTGATTCAGCGCCGACCGTTCGCCCGGCCCGGACCCGATTTGCCTGGCGATTTCCAGGTACTGCTCGAAACACTCAAGTGAGGACTGCAACTCGCCACGATCCCCGTGTATGCACCCGCAGAGATTGAGCCCGTACGCACGAGCTCGATGGTCTCCGGTAGCATCCGCAACCTTGAACATCACCTCTACAAAGCGCGCCGCACCGTCGAGGTCGCCGGCTCGGCGCAGCAATTCGCCGAGCAAGAACGCGGCCCTGACTTTGTCACTGACACGGCCGGCGGCGTCGGCTTCTGCCACCACCTGTTCCAGCAGCGGCCTGACCGTGACCGGGTCGCGGGGCCAAATCACCTCGGCCAGTGCCATCGTGGCCTCGACCCGCTCCGCCGGAGTCGAGGCCGAAGCTATCCGGTCGCGCAGGGCCTGCAGTTTGTCGGGGGAATCGGTTGCTCCACTCATGATGGGACCGTGGTCAGAATAATCCTGCCCGACGACAAGTCAAGCAAGCTGCTCGCGGGTGCGACGCGTGGCGGGCAATTGGTCGGGGTCCACACAAGCCTGTGGATATGTGTGGACTGAGGCGGCGAAGTTGGACAACGACTCGGCCGCGTGCCGCCGCCCGCCGCGCCCGCCCGCCCGTGGACAAGTCGGAATCGGCGTCTATACTCGTTCGGCAGTGAACCCCGTACTGGAAGACACCTATCGTAGCGGCAAGTGTATTGACCTCGCGGGCAAGGCGCGGAAGGTCACCGGCGCCGTACCACGCGCGTATTCGAGACACAGGGCCGGAGTGCCTCAAGGATAAGACCCGTGGTCGCCTTCTCCTGTTGGATTTGCGGCGGCCGGAACGGCATGCTGGTCAGAAGCGGCCTCGCCTCCGACGTTCTAAGCCCTTCCTGTCTCATGATAACCGACAGCAGCTACGGCAGAACGCTCGACTTGTACCGCTGCCAGACGTGTGGCTTCGTTCAGGCGCACGTCGAGCAGGACGTCACCTCCCTCTACGAAGACCTGGAAGACCCCGAGTATGTGGCGGGGTGGGCCGAACGGAGCCTCCAACACCGGAAGATTCTGGAGCTGGTGCATTCATACATACCGACCGGTCGTCTGCTGGATATCGGCGCCGGCGGCGGCACGCTGGTCGAGCAGGCTCTGCAGATGGGATACGACGCGGAGGGAATCGAACCATCCCGATGGCTGACCGACGTGGCCCGCGCCCGATCGCTCCCCGTACACCAGGGAGCCTTCCCGAGTGCGGATGTGGCCGGCGAGTTCGACGTCATCACGATCGTTGATGTTCTCGAACACGTACAAGACCCGGTGGGGCTGCTGCGGGCGGTTGCGGGTTCATTGACGCAAACCGGGCTGGGCGTGGTCGTAGTCCCTGACGTCGGTTCCCTAGTGGCACGGCTGCTCGGCAGGAAGTGGTGGCACTTCCGGACCGCGCATATCGGCTACTTCAACAAGGAGACAATCCTCACTGCCCTGCACAAGGCCGGCCTCGCGCACGTGCTCATCAGACGACCGGCCTGGTATTTCCCGCTGGGGTACCTGCTGGAACGACTCAACCGGTATCTTCCCGGCTTCCTGCGGTTCCGCAATCCAGCTCGGTTCTCGCGCCCGACCGTGAAGCTGAATCTCCGGGATTCCCTGCTGGTCTTGTTCAAACCCGCCTTGTCGGTCACGGTATGAAGAACTACGTGAGGATGGCTCGACCTGACCACTGGGTCAAGAATCTGGCCGTGCTGCCGGGCACGTTCGCGGCGGTCATCCTGCTCAGAACCCCGCTGCTGCCATTGATCGGGCCCCTGCTGCTGGGCCTGGCCAGTGTCTGCCTTGTCTCCTCGGCCAACTACGTGCTCAACGAGTGGCTCGATGCTCCGTTCGACAGGCTCCACCCGGTCAAACGCTCAAGACCATCCGTCACCGGCCTGGTCAAACGCCGGTTCGTCTACCTCGAGTATGCAGTGACTGCCGTCACCGGTCTGTTGCTGGCCCTGGCCGTGTCGAGGCTGTTCCTGCTGGCCGCGCTCGCCCTCCTGCTGATGGGGGTGCTTTACAACGTCCAGCCGTTCCGGACCAAGGACCGTGCCTACCTGGATGTGCTGTCAGAGTCGGTCAACAACCCGATTCGCCTGCTGATGGGCTGGTTCATCGTGACAAACCAGTTCCTGCCCCCATCCACGCTGGTGCTGGGCTACTGGATGGGCGGGGCCTTTCTGATGGCGGTCAAGCGGTACAGCGAGTCCCGTCTCTTTCCGGACAGCAGGACCGCCGGGCTCTACCGACGTTCCTTCGCACGGTACACCGAAGAGAGCCTGCTGCTCTCCTCCGTCTTCTACGCCATCATCGCCTCTTTGCTCATCGGCGTGTTCATGATCAAGTATCGCGTCGAACTGGTACTGACCTTTCCGCTGCTGGCGATCCTGTTTGTCTGGTACTTGCGCGTCGGATTGAAGCCGGACTCGGCTGCCCAGCACCCGGAGCGGTTGTTCCGGGAGAAGGGCCTCTTCTTTTTCGTGCTGCTGTTGGCGGTGTTGATGGTCTTGCTGCTGTTTGTGGACGTCCCCTGGCTCCACGTGCTCCTGAGCAATTCACTGCTGACGTTCGGGCTATGAAGGACTCTGCTGGTCGGCGCAACGGCCGTCCAGTAGCCTAGGGGACAGCGCCCCTGTTCTCCTCACCAACCGGGCGGATATCGTAGACCACCAGCGTGCCGTTGTCGGCAGAAAAGACGGGTGTGAAACGACACCCATCGCTGACGTAGTCTTTCCGCTCCCGCATGGCTGAGAACAGCGGCAGGTACCG
Organism: uncultured bacterium; assembly: GCA_964610135.1. Classification (GTDB taxonomy): domain Bacteria; phylum Hydrothermota; class Tepidihabitantia; order Tepidihabitantales; family Tepidihabitantaceae; genus UBA2258. The sequence continues at coordinate 5,149 of CAZSUX010000059.1, forward strand.
GCGCGAATCGTCGAGCACGAAGACTGCAAGTGCGGGGAAGAAGTCGGCCGGACGGGATCTCCCCCGCAGTGTGTAGTAGCTGACCTCGCGGAAGGTTCGGCAAGGCGTACTGCCCGTGTCCACGAAGGCCCCGGCCTCACGGAACGGCAACAGGACGTAGCGGTAACCGGAAATCCCACTCTGCCGGACGAACTGGCCGGCCTGCGCCAGATCCCTGATTGGCGGCGCGTTGCGGAGATTGTCAGCGCCGGTGATCTGGAAGAACGTGTCGCGGTCGGCATAGTAGTACGTGCGGTCCGGGAATCGCCGCATGAGCAGGTAGTTCCAGACGCCCCGATTCCTGGCATAGACGACCGGGCCCTCGAAATCCAGCGTGTTGTGGAGTAACCCGGCGCCATAGTAGTTCAGGAAGCGGTCGGTTCGCGCGTTGCCGACGAAAACGACGGCGTCGTTGATTCCCTTCTCCGTGACCCTGGCGTAGAGCCGGTTGTCCACGCCCCAATACCGGTCCCCGTAGGTCGTCAGTAGCCTCGGCACTCCGATGAAGGCGGTAGCGGCCAGGGAGAGCGCCGCTGCGATTACGAGTGCATTCCGGGTCCTGGTTTGGGCGTCAGCACCGGCGGCCTGGCCCACGAACCTCGGGAATTCGACCAGCCCGCGGGCGCTCAGCAGCAGGATGGGCGCCAGGCCTTCATAGAGGTACCGAGGCCCGAAGCAAAGGTCCTGGAACCAGCAGAAGAAGTACAGAATCGGAAGTGTGGCAAACGAGGCCAATAGCACCCAATCAGCCGGATTGCGGGTGAACGTCAGAAGAAGCAGCAGAATCAGGACCAGCCCGGGAACCGGGCTCTGAAAGAGATACAGGTTGAGGGCGTTCAGGTTGTTGCCGGTCTGAATCAGACCGCGCAGCGGAGTGTGGGCACCCCATTCAACGAATCCGCGCTCGCCGAATCCGAGAACCCCGGCCGTGGAGCCGTATTCCAGCATGCTGGAGACGTCGTAGCCTGACACCAGCGGACTGCCGGTGGTCAGGTAGTTGTAGAGGCCGTACGCGCCAAGGCCAAGCAGGACCGGCGCCAGCAGGACAAGGAACGCAGGCAGTGTTCTCCGTCGGGACTTGACCAGAAGGTAGATGCCGTAGCCGGCAATCGGAAGGGAAACGGCCAGCGCACTGAGCGGACGGATGTTCAACGCCATCGCCAGACAGAGCCCGCTCAGCAGCGGGTCGGCGACGCTCGACCGGGATTGCCTGCCGCGCAGGGGACGGATGGTCCGGAAGAAAAACAGCAGGAAAAGCGACAGGAAAAGCAACCCCGACGCATGATTCATGTACTCGGATGACATAAACAGGAGGAACGGAGAGGCCACGCCGAACAGGGCCGCGATGCGTCCGGTTCTATCGTCATAGAGCTCCCGGCCGAGGAAATAGAGCACGACGATTTCGGCCGACCCGAGCAGCGGGTTGACCAGCCATTCGGCGTGGATCAGCATGCCGAGCGCCAGCAGTAGCGAGTGTCCGAAGGGGAACTGCGACCATATCCTCGAGCCGTCATTGACAACCAGATGGTAATTGAAGAAGAAGTCGTCAAACCGGACCGGCAGCGTGATTCGGCCCGACGCGAAGATTCGGGCCTGCAAGGCCTGGCCGATGCTATCCTGGATATGAGGGATGTGCTGGAATACACGCCAGGATATCAGGTTCGTGATGGTCAGTACGATGCCCGACGAGAGCAGCACGAAAGGCGTGGGCTTGAGCCGATACAACAAGAACCTCCCGGCCGGGCGGAGGAATGCCAGACAGCGTTCCAGAATCGGATACCCGACGGCCAGCAGAAGCATGAGCGCAGAGCTGCCGAGGGCGAGGTATGCGACCATCAATCTGCCGTTTTCCTTCTGTGGCAGGAGCGTGAAGAGGAAACCCAGGACTGCAAGGACAGCTATCGCGATGTGGGCGCGCGATTCCGCAACCCGCCGGAGGAGCACTCGTCCGGTTCGCCGCGAGACAAGCAGGAGGATGGCGGCGGCTAGCGGCGCGAACCAGACGATGACAAAAGGAACGACCAGATTCGCTCCAGCCGACAAGTGCAATACGAGTTGACCGTCGCTCCCCAGCGAGAGCACTCGCCAGCGCCCGATCGACGCGAACGCGCCGAAGAGAAGTGCGGCGAGGATTGTCAGTATGACGCGGAGCACCATGAGGGCCACTGGCTGACTCCTTCTGGTGACCGCACTGGCCGGTTTCCTGCTTCGCTTCGACCGATGGGCCACTATTGCACTCCCCACCTGCTTCGGTGGATATTGCCAAGATTGGTGGAGTTGCCAGCCGCCACGATAGGCGGCTATGTTACAGGCGCGGCAGGACATGTCAATCACGCGGGTTCGGGTGCACTCTCAGTTGCTGAGCTTCGGGTAAGTAGTGGTCCATCGGCGTCACCCTCACCCTTCCCTCCCCCGCAAGGGGGAGGGAATAGAAGGGAGGGAACAAGTGTCGCATAGCTCATGCGGAGATCGATAGCGAGCATCAGGTGGTGGGCAACGCCAAGCAAGCGAGGTCCTGTGGACAAACCCAGACCTGGGCATATACTCGTTTCAGCGTGAACCAAGTTCTCGAAGACATCTATCGCACCGGGAAGTGCGTTGACCTCGCCGGCAAGGAGCGGAAGGTCCCCGGCGCCGTCCCGCGCGAAGACGCACTCATCCTGCAGGAGATGGTCAGGTTCGTCAAGGCGAAAACGACGCTGGAGACTGGCGTGGCCTTCGGCCTCTCCACTCTCGCCATCTGCGAGGCGCTCCAGGAGGAAACGCCAAACGCCGAACGCCAAACGCCGAACGCTGCCGGAGTGAAGCACTACGGCGTGGATCCGGAGCAGAACACGGTCCACGGCGGCGCGGCGCTCGCGAACCTGAAGCGGGCCGGACTGGACTCGGTCTTCGAACTGCTCGAGGGCCCTTCTCATTTGATGTTGCCCAAGCTGCTCGAGAAAGGCGTGTCGCTCGACCTTGCCTTCATCGACGGCTGGCACACGTTCGACTACACGCTGCTCGACTTCTTCTACATTGACAAGATGCTCCGGCCCGGCGGCGTGGTACTCCTCCACGACCGTTCCTGGCCGTCCAAGCAAAAGGTGATTCGGTTCATCATGACGCACCGCCGGTACAAAGAACTGCCGGTCCACACGGCGACAAGGCCCGGGTTCTTCAAGTGGCTGCGCCGGGTCATCCTGGCCAAACTCCACTGGCTGGGCGGAGCGCCATTCGGCATCGTCACGTCGGCCATCGCCGGCCGCCCGGAAATAGCCGCGTTCCTGAAGCTCGAGTCCTTCGAGCCCGACCACCGCTTCTTCCGCAACTTCTAGCCCGACGGCAAGAAAACCGCCGCCAAGGGCGGACGAGGAAATCCGCAGATTACGCAGATGACGCAGATTCTCCGGCCGGACTGCAGCCGCCTTCCGCTGCCCGCTACCGGACAATCGACATTCGTCAATCGTCAGTCGGGAATGCAACAACCGCCAAAGTTCCGAAAGGACATCCGCAGATTTCGCGGACTTCCACCCGGACCCAACTGAGTAGTCTCTGTAGTCTGTAGATTCCATCTCCTTTGTCCGAACCAATCTGCGTAATCTGTGCAATCTGTGAATACTCCCATTCCGGATACCCGGACTGCGACTTGCCAGTGACCGAATCGGCTGGTATATTCTGCTGATGAGCATCTTCGTCACCGACGTTGTCCAGATGACTACGCAGAATAACCTCATGGAGAACCGAACGTGAAGAGAGTTGGAATTGCCGGCGCGACCGGGCTCGTGGGCGAGACATTGCTGCGCGTCCTCGAGTCTGGCCCGCACAAAATCGAAGACCTGCGGCTCTTCGCCTCAGCCAGGAGCGCAGGGACCAAACTGAAGTTCCGCGACCGCGACTACGAGGTAAATGAAGTCCACCCGGACGGTTTCCAGGGCCTCGACGTCGCTTTCTTCTGCCTTGAGGGCAACATCGCAAAGAAGTACGCGCCGCAGGTGGCGCAGCACTGCCCGGTCATCGACAAGTCGAGCGAGTTCCGGCTCAAGCCGGAAGTGCCGCTGGTCGTGCCTGAGGTCAACCCCGCCGCGCTCACTGGGCACGAGAACATCATCGCCAACCCGAACTGCACGACCATCCCGCTCGTGGTCGCGGTCAACCCGCTGCACAAGGCGTTCGGCCTCGAGAGACTCTGGCTCGCCTCTTACCAGTCGGTATCGGGCGCGGGCAAGGCCGCGGCCGAACAGCTCGAGTACGAAACCGAGTTCGTGGCGCTCAAGCAGAAGCCCGACTTCAAGGGCAGCGCGCTCGGACCGCAGATTGCCGACAACGTCATCCCGCAGATTGCCGACTTCGACGCGCACGGCAATACCGGCGAGGAGATGAAGACGATTCGGGAATCGGCGAAGATCCTGGGCCTGCCCGACCTGAAGATAAACTCGACCTGCGTGCGCGTCCCGGTCTCGGTCGGCCACGCGCTCGCCGTTACCTGTCGTTTCGGTCAGGCGGTGAAGGTCAAGGACGCGACGCGCGCGCTCAAGAACGCGCCGGGCGTAGTCCTACGCTCGGGCCATGACTACGCAACGCCGGTTGACTGCCGGGGCAGCGACTCGGTCTTCGTCTGCCGCGTGCGCCAGGGAGCGGAACCGGATGAGTTAAGCATGTGGGTGGTCACCGACAACCTGCGCAAGGGCGCGGCCACCAACGCGGTGCAGATAGCGGAGCTACTGGAGGAGTGAGCAGGGAGGAGTAAGGAGAGAGGAGTAAGAATGAAGACCATGACGTTGTTGTTGATAGTGGCCGCGGCCGCGCTGGCCCATCCTGGTGCCTGGTTCGACGAACCCTGGCTCGCAGGCAAGCCGGGGGCGAACATCCCATCTGCGCACTGTGCTCGTAGCACCGGACCCGTGATGGCCGAGTCACTCCATTCCTACAACGTGCGGCACTACCGGCTGGACATCAACCTGCCGATGACGAACAAATCCTACGTCGCCCATGAGGCGCTTTCCATCCGGAGCGACGAACCTTCGCTCAGCGCGTGCTCACTGCACTTTGTCAACCTGGTCTGCGACTCGGTCAAACGCGCCGGCACGCCGCTCACCTTCACGACTCCGAGCGGCCTGCTGGCTATCAATCTCGATTCGCCCCTGCCGCAGAACGACTCGACCGTCCTCGACATCTTCTACCACCGCGAGTCCACTGCCGCGGACCGCGGCTACTTCTTCGCGCGGCCACCGTCCATCACCCACGCCTACTGCATGACCTGCACGCCGCCGGAAGACGCCCGCTACTGGATGCCCTGCTATGATGAGCCTATGGACAAGGCTGAACGCGGGGTAGAACTCAACCTGACCACGCCCGACTCGTTCCAGGCCTGTGCTAACGGGCTGCTTGACTCTGTCTCGGCCGACACCGCGAATCACACTCAAACCTGGTACTGGCGCCATCCCTACAGCATCGCCACCTACCTCATCGTCTTTTCTGCCTCCCGGTTCTCTACCTGGCAGCACGATATCCCCCTGCAGAACGGCGACACGCTGCCCTCAATCTACTTCGTGTGGCCCGAGGACTGGGCGGTGTCCCAGAACACGTTCAACCGGATTCCCGACATGATGACCTACTTCTCGGACTCGATTCGGTTCGGCGACTACCCGTTCGACAAGTACGGCATGGTTCCCGGCTACACCGGCTTCCCCTGGGGCGGAATGGAAAACCAGACCATGACGATGATTCACACGCAGTGGCTGCGCAACGGCGACCCGATAGGCATGGCCCACGAGCTGTCCCACATGTGGTGGGGAGACATGGTCACCTGTGTGGACTTCGCGAATGTCTGGCTCAACGAAGGCTTCGCCACCTGGGCCGAGTGCCACTATTGCGGGCATATGTACGGCCGCCCCTCATTCAACGGCTATGTCGCAGGCAAGGCGAACAGCTACTTCAGCCAGCACCGCAACCGCGACTTCCCGGTGTACAATCCGCTCCCGGCCGATATCTACAACTACGGGGTCATCTACTGCAAAGGCTCCTGGGTCATGCGCATGCTGCAATTCGTCGAGGGTGACACCACTTGGGAAACCCCGGGCATCTTCTTCCGGGCCTTGCGCGCCTATGGCGACAGCTTCAAGTACGGCACCGCCTCGACCGCAGACTTTCAGCGCATCAACGAGCAGTTTTCCGGCCAAGACCTCGACTGGTTCTTCAATGAATGGGTGTACGACCGGGGCTTCCCTAAATACTCCATCGCCTGGGACAAGCAGCCGCTCGGCGATAGCTGGCAGGTCATCGCCACGCTCACCCAGCACAATGACACCAACTCCGCACGTCTATTCCACATGCCCTACCCAATCCGGTTTAACTGCACGGACGAGAGCGTGTTGGTGGTTTTCCACCCGCAGGATACCGTGGCGCTCGACACCTTTGTGCTGGCCGCAGAACCCCTCAGCCTGACCCCGGACCCGGACAACTGGGTGCTGGACAGCAGCTTCGTCACGGGAATCGAGGAGACTCCGAGCGCCGAAGTGCGGGCGACGGACGTCGGTCCCACCATCGTCCGCGGCGTGCTACGCCTGGCAGGTGGCTCAAGCGCAAGCTCAAGCCCAAGCTGGTTGCTGGAGATCTCGGGGCGGAAGGTGCTCGACCTGAAGCCCGGCTCGAATGACGTAAGTCACCTCGCGCCCGGCGTCTACTTCGTCAGGCAGGGGAGTTCCGGTATTCGAGGGTCCGGGGGGTCCACTGTCAGCAGAGTCGTCCTATTGAAGTAGGAGGTCCCAATGCGCTGCGCAGCCTTGGTTTCTGTACTCTGCATTCTGGCCCTGTCGAAGGTCCATGCCCAGTGGGAACCGGACATCCGCCTGACCGAGAACGACAGCGCCTCGTCGGTTGCGGTGTTCGCCGCGCGCAGCATCGCCGCCACGGGCGACTTCGTCCACGCCGTCTGGGCCGACGATGCCGACCAGTACCCGGAC
>CAZSUX010000060.1:0-12131 GCA_964610135.1 uncultured bacterium
CTGCAGGGCGTGATTGCGCACGAGCTCTCACACATCCGCAACTACGATATCCTGGTGATGACCATCGTTGCCATCATCGGAGGCCTGCTGGTGCTGTTCCGGGACATCTTCCTGCGCTGGGGATTGCTCGGCGGAGGCCGACGGCGCAACTCGCGGGGAGGCGGCCAGCTGGGGCTGATACTGCTGGTTGGAGCCATCGTGCTCGCCATCGTCTCGCCGCTGCTGGTGGCGCTCATCCGCGCGGCCATCTCGCGCCAGCGCGAGTACCTGGCCGACGCGTCGGGCGCGCTAATCGTCCGCAACCCGTACGGGCTCAGCTCGGCGTTGAAGAAGCTGGGGGCCTACGAAGGCAAGCTGCGCGCCGCCTCGGCCGCGACTGCCCACATGTTCATCGCCAACCCGTTCGGGAAAGACCGCGGCCGGTCGACGAACCCCTTCGCGTCGCACCCGCCGATTGAAGAACGGGTTCAGCGGCTCGAGCAGCTTACCTTGCCGGACGAACCCGCGGCCGGCTAGCCGCGGGTTGCGCGGCCCGGCCGGTCCGCTTTTCCCTGCCCGCCCGGCTTCTTGTAGAACCCGCCCTTCCTGAACCGGTCTCCGTTCCTCACACACGGCGGCATCTCGCCCTTGAACTTCACCGAGTCCGGGCCGAACACTTCCCGCACCGATCCAATCAGTTCGTTACTGAGCGCGACCCGCTGCTCGCGCAGCTTCAGATCCCGGTGCGAGCCGTCCGGTTGAAGGAGCCTCAAGTAAACGAGACCGGTGCCCGGGTGCTCTTCCAGCCGCTCCTTGAGCTTCAGCAGCATCACGTCATCCATCTCCTTCTCAGGAACCGCAACCACGATTGCGGACAGGAACCGATTGCAGTCTTTGAACAGCATCACCCGTTCGGCCCAGAACTGGGGCACGCCGTGGCCGCGTCCTGACGAATCCGCCGCTCGCACCTTCACCGTCCCCTGCACCGCAACCAGGTTGTCGGTCTTGAGCATCGCACGGCATCCCTCCAGCACGTCGGAGAAGACCATTACCTCAATCGAACCGTCGAAGTCCTCGACCGTGATAATCGCGTACTCCCGGTCCCGCTTGTCCCTGCGCGCCCGGCGTCCGGTGATCACACCGCCAAGCGACGCCTTGTCGCCGTCGCGCATCGTCTCAATCTGAGCGATGGTCGAGAGACCCAGCGCCTCGTATTCGGCCCGGTAGGGTTCGAGCGGGTGGGACGAGAAGTAGAACCCGAACGCCGCCTTCTCGTAGACCAGCAACTCGTGGGTGTCGAACTTGGCCGGGGCCGGCTCCGGCTTCTCCTCGGCCGCGCCGAACATGTCGAACTGGCGTTCGGCAAACCGGAGCTTCTCCGAGGAAGCCTTGTTCATCTCCCATTCCAGCGAACCCAGCAGCACGGCCCGGTTCGGCTCGAAGCAGTCGAATGCGCCAGCCTTGATGAGCGACTCGACCGCCTTGCGGTTCACGATGCCTTTGGTCCGAACCAGGAAGTCGAGCAGGTCCTCATATGGTCCGTGCTCCTGCCGTTCCTTGATGACTAGCTCGCTCGCCCCGGTTCCGAGGTTCTTGACCCCGGCCAGCCCGAACCGGACGCGGCCGCCGTCAATCGTGAACGGCACGAAGCTCGAGTTCACGTCCGGACCCAGTACGGCAATCCCCATACGCCGCGCCTCGTTCACGAACTTCGCCAGCTTCTTGAAGTCCCCGAGTTCGCTGGTGAGTGTCGCGGCGATGAACTCGACCGGGAAGTTGGCCTTCAGATACGCCGTGATGTAAGAAAGGTAGGCGTAGCCTGCGGCGTGGGACTTGTTGAACCCGTACCCGGCGAACTTGGCCAGCAGGTCGAAGACCCGCTCCGCGGTCGCCTCAGGTGTCTTGCTGCTCTTCTCGCACCCCTCGATAAAGGCATCGTGCTGGGCTGCCATCTCCTCCCGGTTCTTCTTGCCCATGGCCCGGCGCAGCAGGTCGGCCTTGCCCAGCGAGAACCCGGCCAGCGCCTGCGCCGCCTGCATCACCTGCTCCTGGTAGATCATGATCCCGTAGGTTTCGCTGCAGATCGACTCGAGCAACGGATGCTCATACTCAATCGGCTCGCGGCCGGCCTTGCGGGCGAGGTACTGGGGAATCAAGTCCATCGGGCCCGGCCGGTACAGGGCTATCAACGCGATGATGTGCTCGATTCGGTCGGGCATCATCTGCCGGCAAAGGTCGCGCATCCCCATACTCTCCAGTTGGAAGACTCCGACCGTGTCCGCGCGCTGGAGCAGCTTGAACGTCTCCGCGTCGTCGAGCGGCATCGTCTCGATGTCGAGGCTCGTCCCCTTCTCCCGGACCAGCTTGGCTGCTTCCTCCACCACGGTCAGGGTCCGCAGGCCGAGAATGTCCATCTTCAGCAGCCCGGCCGCATCCAGCGCATACATGTCGTACTGAGTGCAAACATCCTCCCCCGGCGACCGATAGAGGGGCACCAGTTCGATGAGCGGTTGTGGAGCAATCACGACCGCGGAGGCGTGAATCGAGGCGTGCCGGGCGAGCCCCTCGACCCTGCGCGCAATTGCCATCAACTCCTTGTACTCAGGCTTCTCGCCGACTGCCTCGTGAAGTTCTGCTACTCCACTGAGGGCCGCCTCAAGCTCCATGTTCTGCGGAATCAACTTCGCGATCCGGTCGACGTCGCCGATCGGGATATCCAGCACGCGGCCCACGTCCCGCACGGCCGCACGGGCCTGCATCGTTCCGAACGTGATAATCTGTGCGACCGATTCCTCACCGTAGCGCTTCCGGATGTAGTCAATGACCTCCTGCCGGCGTGCGTCCGCGAAGTCGATGTCGACATCCGGGAGGCTGACGCGCTCGGTGGTCAGGAACCGTTCGAAGAGCAGCCCGTAGCGCAGCGGGTCGATGTCGGTAATCCCGAGGCAGTAGAGCACGAGACATCCCGCGGCCGACCCCCGCCCGGGACCGACAGGTATCCCTTTGGACCGTGCGAAGTCCACGATGTCCTTGACCACCAGGAAGTAGCCCGGGAACCCCATCTTCGCTATGACGTCGAGTTCGAACGCAAGGCGCTCCTCGATTGCCGGCGTCAGGCGAGGGTAGCGCCGGTGCAATCCCTCACGTGCAAGGTGCTTCAGATACGCGAACGGGTCGGCAAAACCCTCAGGCGGCCGGAAGTGAGGCAGGTGAAAACGGACATGCTCGAAGTCCAGCAGCAGGTTGCACCGGTCGGCGACTTCGCGGGTCCTGCGCACCGCTTCCGGCATGTCGGCGAACACCCTGGCCATTTCCTGCTGTGAGCGGAAGTAGAGTTCATTCGAACTCATCTTCAAACGGTTCTGGTCGGAGAGTTTCTTCCCGGTCTGGATGCAGACCAACGCGTCGTGGGCGCGCGCGTCGTCCCGCCGCAGGTAGTGACAGTCGTTGGTGGCGACAATCGGGATGTCGAGGGCGGAGCTCAACTCGCGGATTCCGGGAATTATCTTCTCCTGGTCGGCAAAGCCGGCTCGCATCACTTCCAGGTAGAAGTTCTCCGGCCCCAGTATCTGCTGATACTCCGACGCAGCCCGCATGGCGCGCTCCGGGTCGTCACGGTTCAGGTGGTAGTTCACCTCGCCCTTCAGACAACCGGACATCCCGATCAGCCCATCCGAGTGCCCGGCCAGCAACTCCTTGTCAATCCGCGGCCGATAGTAGAACCCCTCAAGGTAGGCCCGCGTCGTCAGCTTCATCAGGTTGTGGTACCCGGTCTCGTTTCGGCAGAGCAAAGTCAGGTGGAAGCTCGCCTCATGGACGTCGGAATCGGGCTTCTTCTCGGTCCGGGAACGCGGGGCCACATACATCTCGGCGCCGATAATCGGCTTCACGCCGACCTTCTGCGCTTCCCTGTAGAACTTGATTGCCCCGAACATGTTCCCATGGTCGGTTATGGCCAGTGCCCGCATCCCGTACTCGGCCGCCAACTTGGCCACAGCTTCGACGCTCGAGGCGCCGTCGAGCAGGCTGTATTCGGTGTGATTGTGGAGGTGGATGAAGTCCACGTCCGAGGGCTTCGCGGTCACGAACCTATAATGCGGGATAGAAACGCTCTGTCAAGAACGGAGAACAGAACCCGGAAACCGAGACCGGTACTCACTGCCGAGCACACCCCGAGCCCGACCGAACCGACACCTGATTCACCTCGGGCAATGGCGATCCCATCTCAGCCTTCGGGGCTCGACGGCCGGCGCGGCGCTGACGGCGGGTGTATTGACAGGATGTATTGACACGCGGGCAGGGGGGTATATAATCCGGGCAGGTAAGGATTCAGAAATGCCCCTGTTCTGTTCTGAGTGGCATCCCACTGCCGGCAGGGTAGAGAGCTTGCGTAATACCAACTCCGCTGACAAGTCAGGTGAAGTAATCGCGGGCCGCTAGCCGACCTCCGCCGCACAGCTGGCGGAGACCGGGGTCGTCGAAGACTATATGGTCGAAGATAAGTCAATGCGGTAACCAATACAAGGAGTTCGACAATGAGATTACTTGCCTGCTTAGGTTTGATCGCGACGCTGGTTATGCTGGCTACACCGGCCGTCGCAGACCAGTCTTGGGAATGGTTCCCGTACTCGCCGGGTACGGGACCCAATGAGGCGCGGATGATTCAGTTGAGCCCCGGAGAGACCCGGGCCACGCCCTGGGTGCACGGAATCTGGGACGCGTACCCATTTCAACACGTGTACTCCACAGATGGAGGAACGAACTGGAACGGTCCGATCAACAGCGGGAACCCGTATCCAGTGAACTTTGCCTCCACCCTGAACGTCCCGACAGACGGACATCCGTGGGTATGCTTCTGGTCGCAGACTGCATTCGAGCCACCCAGGTTTAATCTCTTTGTCGGTGTGTGGCGAGACCACGCCGACGAAGATAACTGGCTCTGGCAGGGTGTGTTTTATACGGGAGGATCGGTAGGAACCGTGTCCGCAACGCTCAGCAGCACGGGCGGCGAGCCGATGGTCTATGCGGTCACGTCCACCTGGGAACCGGGTCAAGGCTGGTGTCTGTGGTTCTTGGCGTTTGATACGTTGTACAACGTCACCTCGACACTGCTGGACGTGGGGTCTAGCGCGGACTACAAGGCGACCATAGACTACACGCCGAGTGACGTCGTGCACATCGCATATCAGGAGGATGGTCAGATCTGGTACAGAACGTGGTCTGCGTCGATTACGCCCCAACAGATCAGAAACAACGTGCCCATCCCGTGGTATGAGGAACCAGTACTTGTATCGGGCGGCCTGCAGGGGTACAACAGGAACGCCTCGATAGATGCTGACGGCGAAAAGGTCTACTGCTCGTGGCGTGGACCGAACGAGGAGGGCCAGGACATCGGCGAGGCCTTGCGGAGATGGAGGTACGTCTGGCAGCTACCACCAGTGTGGTGCCCGACCGCGGCCGCCGAGAACCTCAGTAGCTCGCCCGAGCGCGAGTCTGACTACCCTCAGTGCGGCACAGGCACCACGACGACGTGGCAGGAGGAGTGCTCTGAGCCTGTTGACCACACCGAGGTATACGCGGCATTCCCGGGCTCGGGTCCCGTGAGGATTAGTTCGGACCCAGGGTTCAACAACCTGTGGCCGCAGAACGCGGTCGTGAATCCAGTCCTGCCTGAGCCCTGGAGCATTTACTGCCACACGCTTTGGTCGCAGAAGGACCTTTCCGACCCGTACAACGGCTTCATTCACTACAAGCGATACAGATACATCCCGAGGTTCGCGGGCGGGTTTGAGTACCCAACGTACCTCAGTGCGGAGCTTGGCAGGACTGAACCTTCGCCGTACTGCGTGGAACGCACTGGCTACAAAGCGTACGGGGAGATGCGGGTTGACTTCGGTCTGTCACGACTTGTCTACGTATTGCCGTACCTAGATCCGTCGCATGGCTACCTCGCGGAGTGCATCTTGTACAATGGAGAGGATGTCTCCATCACGCAGAGAATCGAGATCGGCGGGGTTCTGGTCGCCAAGGTCACGCTCAAGCCCGCGAGCTGCGATACGCTCCGCGTGACCATTCCACGCGTGGCGTACAAGAGCACGCGAGCCAAGGTGGCTGTCGTGAGGGAATCAGGGCCGTTCGCCTGCCTGGCCAACACGGCAAAGGTCTACGAAAAGACAGATGGAAGAAACGGGGATGGTGAGCTTGCCGGGTCTGTCGGCCAACTGCAGCGGAGTGTCGTGGCCACGCCGAACCCCTTCTTCGGTCGGTGTGTGTTCAGGCTCAAAACGGGGTTGGCCGCAGGCATGACTGCCTGCATACGCGATGCGAGCGGGCGCCTTGTCCGTAACCTCGTGCTGCACCGCGAGGCGACGGGAAGTAGTATCGCCTTGTGGGATGGCGCTGATGAATCGGGCCGGCGGATGCCTGCGGGCGTGTACTACTGCCGCGTCACTAGCAGTGGGCACGCATCATCTGTGAAGGTCGTAAGACGCTAGGTCATCTGATCAAGCGGGCAGGAGGGTTCCTCCTGCCCGCTCTATCCTTGGTACTCCTCGCTCGCCTATCACCACGGGCTGAAGGCTCGGCTTTGCGTCTGAAGCAGGTCATGTACATGAGCCCATCTGGTCAGTCGGTGGGGGCGAGTGACTACATTCCCATTCACGATGTGGACCACGACGGCTTCCTTGAGATGGCCTATCGAACGGGCAGGGGCGATAGCATGGCCACCAATCCCCAAAGGCTGGAGATAGGGCGATTCCTTTCCTTCTGCCGCTGGACGTTGCTGTGGGCAGACACGTGCCAGTGGCCACCACTGCCGGGCGTGAATCGCGCGTACTTCGTTCCAGGCGACATCGGTGACCCGGACCAGGACGGACTCACAGACGTCGTGGGTCACAACTGGGTATTCGGTAGCGCGTCGACAGCGACGATCCTCTGCAATCTCGAGCAACGCACCGAGGCCGCCCTACCTGATTCTATCACATGGACCTATCAGTTGTCCGCGTACTCGGGAACAGTCCCTGTCGTTACGCTGGCAGGCTACCTGGACGCTGACAACCAGGAGGATATCCTCGACTTTGGCGGAGACCCGGAGTTTCGCACCATGGTCATTGAGAACCAAGGGAACGACCAGTATTCGCTCGCCTGGACAGCCCCACATCTTGTTTCAGGCACATTCGCTGTAGGTGACCTTGACTTGGATGGCGTGACCGAGTTTGCCGGCAGTCTTGGTGGATATGCATCGGTGTGGCGGTCGAACGGGAACGACCAGTACCAGCAGGTTTTCCGAGACTCAACCGGCCTGGCCAACGGCGGCAATGATTGCTTCTTCGGACGCGACGTCAACAGGAACGGCAGACCGGAGTTCTACGCTTCATTCGCGTGCTACATCTCCAACAACAATTGGATGTGCTACCTGCTTGCATGGGAGGCAGACGGAGGGACCTATAGGCGCATCGTTGTCGATTCGGTAGGCGTGAGCAACTTCTACCCGCTTGGGCGAAGCGTGTGCGCGGACATCGACGGCGACGGCATCGAGGAGGTCATCTGGGCAACTGCCACGGCCCTCCGTGTGTACAAGGCTGACGCTGGCGGACGGCTTGTTCGCGTGGGCGGCTGGTACAACTACCTCAATTCCGGCGACCCGGCCTGTACGAACGTGAACGCCGCTGACGTGAACTACGACGGATACAAAGAGATCGTTGTCGCGTACCGGCTCAAAGCGGCAGTTCTTGAGGTCGAGGCGATACGCGTGCTGACGCCCAACCGCCGCGCAGCATACAACCCCGGCGATACGTGCCGCATCAGTTGGGAGACGTTCGACCCACCGCGGTGTGATTCGGTGTCGCTGTTCCTGCGCACAGACACGACCTATGAACTTGACACGATAGCGCATGGTCTTGCTCCTGACGACACGCCCTACGTCTGGGTCGTGCCCGACATCCGCGCCGAGTCGGCTTACGTCATGGCCATCGCCTATGGGCCGGGCTGGCGGTACGACGAGTCGGACAGCGCCATCAGGATTCTGGGCACTGGCATCAGCGAAGAACGGCCGCTGCGCGTCCGCGAGTTACGGCTGACCTTGGCACCCAACCCGGCGCGCGGGCCGGTGCACGTCAGCTATGACCTGCCCTCGTCGTTGCCGGTCGAAGTGACGGTGCTCGACGTCGCCGGCCGCAGGGTCGCGACGCTCGCTTCAGGTCGCCTTGGCCCAGGCCGCTATCAGAACGACTGGAACCGGCAGGACCCGCACGGCCGGTCGCTCCCGGCCGGGGTCTATTTCGTGCGGCTGGCTGCGGGAGAGAGGACGAGGCTTGTGAAACTGGTCCTGACCGGGGAGGAACGATGACGTCGAAGCCTGTCCCGAGTGCAGAGATTCTTCGGCTGCGCCTCAGAATGACGGAGCCGTTGGCGCGGAGATTCTTCGCTTCGCTCAGAATGACAGCCTTGGCGCTGTGTCTTGTTGCGGGTCCTACCGGCACGCTGCAAGCTGCGACAGACACGATGCGGACGGAGCGGTTCACGTCAATCCGTGAGCACGATATGCTCATCCTCACCTTGGAGGACACCTGCCTGTGTGATACGAGCATGACAACCGACAGCCGGAGCGTGACGTTCCTTGCCTGCTGTGATTCGGGCCGGGTGTTCGTCCGCATGTCGCCTTCGCTTCTCGCCTCGCCCGGTGTGGACAAAGGTCACAGCGTGACATGGTCCCCTCGGATGCTGGTGAGCCGCAGTAACCGGTGTGCGAGTCCGGTCATCTTCGAGCTGGCGGAACCGGGTAGAGAGCCGCTCACGGTCGTGATGTGGCGGGAAGAAGCCGCTGGCCTGATTCGCGTGATGCGCAGTCACCTATATCCAGGCGTATTCCCGCCGCAGTGGAGTGTCCCACTGGAAATGGGCTCAAGGCGAGAATAGTGGCATCGCACGTGCCACGAAGAGCAGAGCCGAAGCACCACCTGATTCCGCTCTCTGCCGGGCTTGTTCTGGCCGTGCTTGTCGTGACAACTGGGGCGTTTGAGCAGAGCTTCACCGACACCGTTTTCCCGCCGCCAGGCTGGGCTATTGTCAACACCGATTCCGGTGACCGTTGTTGGCAGCGAATGGACCTCGGTACTCGCACGCCGCCAAGCTGTGCTTACTGCGGCTGGGAGGGTTACTACCTGCGCAACAACGACTGGCTCATTGCGCCGCAGTGCTCAGTCGTGACCGGAGACCGGTTCTCGTTCTGGTGCCGGGCGCAGGACGACGCGTACCGCGAGAGCCTTGAGGTCTGGGTTTCAACCGGTCCACCGTACGTGCCGTCCTTCTCGCGCCTCGATCCCTTCGGGACCAACTCCGTCACCTACGATTACCACGAGTATGACCTGTCCGCGTATGTCGGTCAGAGGATCTTTCTTGCCTTTGTCTATCGCGCGTGGAATCAGTACGGTCTGATGATAGACGACGTATCCGGACCGGCTGAATGGAGTCCACTTCACGACGTCGGCGTCACACGCATCCTTGCACCCTTTGGCAACATGAGGCTGGGCCGCGTCGTTCACCCCAGTTGCCGCGTCAGGAATTTCACGTGCTCATCCGAATGGCTGCGCGTCTCGTACGACATCAGCGGGCTGTGGCACGGGGATACCGGGTTGGCGCTTGCGGCGTACGAGTCCACTGACGTGGCCTTTCCCGAACTTGGGTTCTGGCAGCCGGACACATACATCGTCACCTGCGCCACCCACCTTGGGGCCGACCAACGGTTCTGGAACGACACAGCGCAGGCTCAACTCGCGGCCAATGCCTTCCAGCCTCGCGGGGGGCCGGATTCGTTGGGCTATGCCTGGTTTGACTCTGACGACCCCTTGGGTCCGGACTACGACTGGCAGGAGTTGTACGCAGCCGGCACGCTCCTCGGCTGGGGCGACGACAGCCTGTGGGTCATGGACCTGCCGTGGCCGTTCCGGTTCTACGGCCGGGACTACACAATGGCCTGGGTCTCAACCAACGGCTGGCTGGCCCTTGGCCCGCCCTCGCAGACCAACCCGGCGGATTCCAACTCCACGATTCCAAGTACGTATCAGCCCAATCGGTTGATAGCGCCTTTCTGGGACGATCTCTGGGTCAAAGGCAACGAAGGCGGCATCTGGTATCAGACCTTTGACGACTCGATTCTTGTCATCGAGTGGCATCATGTCCGGCGCAAGGGCTGCGAACCATGTAGCCTCAACTTCGAGGCCAAGCTCTTCCGTTCCGGCGCAATTGAGTTCCACTATGCGGGCATTGATGCCGGCATCCCTCAGTATGACGCGGGCATGAGCGCGACTGTCGGCATCGAGAACTACGCCGGCACGGTTGGGCTCCAGTATCTGTGGAACGGCGAGCCGCCCGGCAACCTGCTCGAGTCCGGCCGCGCAATCAGGTTCGCGCCACCGCCACCCGGAATCGCGGAGGAACAGGCCTCCCTCATACCGCGCCTGCTCCTGTCGCCCATCGCCAACCCGATCCGTGGCCAAGTATCAGTCTCATACACGCTGCCGCGGGCCTTGCACGCCGATGTAGAAGTCAGGGACATCGCGGGGAAACTAGTTGCCACGCTTGCTGACGGCAACCAGAAGCCGGGCAGCTATCACCTGACCTGGAACCGAACCGACATCCAAGGCCGGCGCGTCCCGACAGGCGTATACTTCTGCACACTGACAGCAGGGGGACAGAGGTTCTCTAGGAAGGTCGTGCTGACGGAGTAGAGGAAAGGGGTCGAGGAATCAAGGATTCAAGGGGTCGAGTGACGGACTAGAACTCAGACCGAAGTACAACAGCCGCCCGGTGAGAGCCGGGCGGCTATAGTTGTTCGCCGTGCCTGCGGACGGAACGGAAGACCGACCTTCCCGTGGTAGATGACCTCGGCGAATGGCAGGTGATTCGGGACTGCCCGGCATCAGGCTTGTATCCAATACAGGATAAACGCCGCCGGGCGGGTTTTCTGGTCTATCTACTTGTGACTTGGGGTGTTAGGCGTGAGGCGGCCAACTCAGAGCCCCGCCCCCGGGGCCGCTCCGGGGATTGCTCTCCGAATCGCCCTGTGAGTTGTCTGGTGAATCGCTGTCCCGATTGCCCTCGGAATCACTTCCCCGGTTGCTGTCCCGGTTGCCCTCCAAGTCGCTGTCCCCGTTGCTCTCTCCATCGCTCTACCCGTTGCTCTGCAGGTCGCTCTGACCATTGCGGCCTGAGTCGCCGTCCTCGTTGCTCTCCCCGTAGTCCTGACCGTTGCTCTCCAGATTGTTCGGAGAATAGCCTTCCGAGTTGTCCTCCGAGTTGCTCTGTCCATTGCTGCCCCGGTTGCAGGTACAGCTATGTTCCCGGCCAGACGTTCGAACGCGCTGCGTAGCGGCCCAACCCGCACCACAGTATTAGACTCGTCCCGGCCGAAGTCGGTTTCCCGGCCCGGCGTACCAACAGCGGGCTCGCCCTGGGGGATTGGGCATTTCCTCCATGTCATTGGTCATTGGCAATTGGGACTTGGGAATTCCCGGGTCGTAGACCCGGGTTAGGGTTTCTGTTCGAACTCGAGGTGGAGCTTGAGCCGCGGGCCGGTGAACTCGGGCGGCAATGGCGGTAGACGGTCGAGGACGAGCAGCGCCCGTTCGCACGACGCGTCATAGGCACCGTCGCCGGACTTCTTCTCGATCTTCACGTCCCGCACGGTACCGTCGCGCTCAATGACGAACATGATCGTGGCACTCAGCACCTTCGCCTCGCCCGCGTATGGGTTGAGCCAGTTGTCGGAGATGCGTCTGAGAATGACGTTCAGGTAGTACGAATACCCAAGCGCTTCGGCCCCTTCGATTCTCGCGCCGAGTCCCTGCCGTTTGACCACGTTCGAGCCCCTCTTCGGCTCAGTCTTGACCTTGGCCTCAGCCTTGGCTTTGGACTGGGACTTCGGCTTCGACTCGACCAGCGTTGTGCCCTTGGACTCGGTTACGGGCAGCGGCGTGCCCGGGCTTACGACCGCCACATTGAACACAATCGGCCGGCGGGTATCCTTGACCGCGCGGCTGATACTGAGCAACGCCGCGATACCGATGATGAAGGCGTGGCCGGCAAGCGATAGGAGCAGGTCCGGGGCGCGCCATCCGCGCTCGGTCCGTACGCGTGCGTTCATGGCAGCCTGA
>CAZSUX010000061.1:0-9992 GCA_964610135.1 uncultured bacterium
CTGCTGGAACCAGAATCACAACAAGGTGTACGTGAGCGGCCCCTACAGCGACAGTTTGGCCGTCATCGACTGCGCAGGCGATACAGTGCTCAGGAATATCCGCGTGCCGAACGGGATGGACTGGACGTACAGCGACTCTGCCTGCGATAAGGTCTACGGTGTTGATTTGTGGAATGCTCGCCTGCGCATCATCCAGGCATCAACGGACACGTTCTACCAGAGTTTGAGTGTCGGGAATGTGACTGCCCTTCTGGACAATGGGAAGCAGGGCCCAGCCAATCGTCTCTATTGCACCAACACAAACGCAGGAGAGGTCGCGGTCGTAGCTGGGTACAAGACGGACAGCATACTCTGTCGTATTCCGGTTGGAGCCGAGCCAACGGCCCTTGCCTGGAATCCCGCATACTCGCGAATCTACGTGTCGAACTCAGGCAGCTCGAGTATTACCGTGATACGCGATACGCTGTCGCCAGGCGTGGAGGAAACGATGAGCGATGAACGCAGAACGATGAACGACCGGGCCACGGTCGTCTGCGGAGTGCTGGTGCTCGGCGCAGTAGACAGTAGACAGCAGACAGCAGACAGGGCGGAGTTGCTGGATGCAGCAGGGCGGAAGGTACTGGATCTTCACCCCGGTGCGAATGACGTGCGGGCGCTGGCGCCGGGAGTGTACTTCGTGCGGGGAGCTCAAGCCCAAGCTCAAGCGCAAGCGGTCCAGAAGGTTGTGATTACCAGGTAGGGAGGCGTTGTGAAAGCCGCGAGTATTCTCCTGGCCACCTGTTGTTGTCTGTCGGCGGTGAACGGGCAGTGGCTGGAGGATAGCATATGCATCGCCGACACGTTCTGCGGGCTGAGGTATCCGACCTGCCTGGCCTATGATTCGGCTGACAACACAGTCTTCGTCGCGGGCGAGGGCACGGAGAAGGTTCTCGTGCTCGACGCTACGGACGGCCAACGGCTCGGGCGGGTTCCTTTTGCGGGCGACATTCGCTCTCTCTGCTACAACCCCATCAGCAACAAAGTCTACGCGCCGGCCTGTAACCGCGACATGGTTGCGGTAATTGAGGCGGGAACGCGGCAGGTAGTCGAGACCCTTGCCGTCGGGTCTCGTCCCCAAGCGCTTGCTTTCAACGCGACAATGAACCGGGTGTACTGCGCGAATGCCTACAGCGACGACGTGACGGTTATTGATGGCGAAGGTGACAGCGTTCTCGCGACGATAGACGTCGGCGAGTCGCCTGAAGCACTTTGCTGGAACCCGACCCGGAATGTCGTCTATAGCGCCGACTTCTGGGACAACACCGTTAGTGTGATTGATGCCGCGACCGACACGGTCGTCAATACGATAGATATCGACGGGTTGCCGGGCGATCTCCTGTACAATCCCGACTTGAACAAGTTGTATGTCGGGAGCGAGGGGGAAGGGCTGGTCGTTGTTGACGGGCTGGCCGATACGGTGCTCGCTGTCGTGGCTGCCGGCAGTTCGCCGTACGGGCTCCGCTACAACTCGGTGAACAACAAGGTGTACGCAACGAACTATAATGACGAACGAGTCATGGTAGTGGACTGCCTCGCGGATAGCCTCCGTGGCTATATCGACTGCCACGCTCGTGACGCCGCGTACGATGCTCGCGATGACCGGCTGTACATGACCGATGACGACGGGGTAGTCGTTGCCGACGGCGCGACAGACAGTCTTCTCTGGGAGTCACGTGTCGGGCACTACGTGTGCGCAGTCTGCGTGGGCGATTCGGGCAGACGGGCATTCTGCACTGTGGATGAAGAATGCCTGGTCGGCGTGTTCGACTGCGCCGGTGATTCGCTGCTGGCGCTAGTCGGCACAGACATCCACGCGCAGCCGTCGGCCGTCTGCTTCAACCCGACTGCGAACAAGGCTTACTGCGCGGTCAGGGGGACCAACGAAGTGATGGTCATAGACGGCAACGACAATGCGGTGAGACAGGTGTTGCCCGTTGGCTGGGGGACCAAGGCCCTGCTGCACAATCCGGTCGGAAACAAGGTCTACTGCGTGAACTCAGGCGAGCACTTCATGCCCGCAGACCTCACTGTCATTGATGGCAGCGGTGACAGCATCCTGCGGACGATAGAGACCGGCCCAGAAGGGGCATACAACAGCGAGATACTCTGTCTGAACCCGGCCGGCGACAGGCTGTACGAAGCTGTCTCCGGAGACAAGACGGTCATCGTGTTTGATGCTGTCGCTGACACCATCGTGTGCCGAGTGCCGTTGCCCTCGGCCCCGAACGCGATCTGCTATGGACCGGCGTACGACTACGTCTACGTGGCCGTTTCCGCTGCCGTTGACGTGATTGACGCTGAGCAGAACATCATGATTGCCGAGGTCGACGTCGGTTCGCGCCCGGTCGCAATCTGCTACGTACCGGTCGGGGCCAAGGTCTACACGGCAGACCGAAACAGCGGGACGGTGAGCGTGGTTACCGGAGAAAGGCCGGAACTCGTCGCTCAGATTGACGTCGGCGGATACCTGTGTGCCCTGGCGTGGAACTCTCACGACAATAAGGTCTACTGCGCGGATGGGGACAGCAGCGTGGCGGTGATTGACGTGAGCACCGACACGCTCGTCGCACGGGTGCCCGTCGGCAGGTATCCACGCGCGCTGTGCTACGACTCACTGAACAATCACCTCTACGTCGCGTGCCGGTACGACAGCAGCGTCGTGGTGATTGACTGTCACCGTGACAGCGTGATTGCCACGATACATGTTGGCGCCAATCCTATCGCGCTCGCCTGGAATCCAATCGAATTCAGGACCTACGTGGCCAACTACTCCGGGGCGAGCGTCTCTATCATCCGCGACAGCCTGTACGTCGGCGTGGGGAGCCAGCCTCAGGCTTCAAGCCGCAAGCCGCAAGCGACGGTCGTGCGGGGAGTGTTGAATCTGGGAGTAGGCAGTAGACAGCAGGCAGTAGACAGGGCAGAACTGCTGGACGTTGCGGGGCGGCGAGTAATGATACTACGTCCCGGCGCGAATGACGTGCGCAGCCTTGCGCCCGGCGTGTACTTTGTCAGGGAAGACGCACAGGCGCAAGCACAAGCCGTTACCAGGGTAGTGCTGATGAGGTAGGGAGGAGCCATGAGATTCGCCGTCGCTCTGCCGGCCCTGACTCTCTTCTTGTCGCTCTCGTTCGGGCAGTATGTTGAGGCGACCATACTGCTGCCGGATTCGGTGTCGGCACTGGCCGGAGTCGGGTCGGTGGTCTTTCACTCGCCAACCAACACCATCTATCTCGGCGGCAGCGACAGCTTCCTTGTAGCTGTAGACGCGCGGACCAACTCAAAGCTGAGAAGGATGACCGTGGGCGCCGGGCCGCACCTGCTCTGCAGCGACCCAACCGGCAACAAGGTCTACTGCGCCAACCATGATTCCACGGTGACCGTGATCGACGCAGCGACCAACCAGCCGCTCAAGACGCTCCCGCTCGGTCGGCGGTTGACCGACCTCATCTACAACGAGCAGGAGGACAGGCTGTACTGCGGCAACAGCGGAGACAGCGTGGTCCGAGTCATCGATTGCACGACGGACAGCGTGGTGGCCAGCGTTTCGGTCAGCGTCGGTCCCGGTGCGCTCTGCTACCATCCGCAACTCGATCGCGTCTACTGCGTACACCAGCAAACGGACGAAGTGACTGTGATCGACTGCGCTGCCGATACCGTCGTGAGTACGGTCTGGGTGCGCGGGGTCGAGCCGGTGGACATTTGCTACGACTCGGCCACGAACAGCGTGTATACCGCGAACCAAGGCAGCAGCACTGTCTCGGTAATCGACTGCGCGAGCGACACGCTGCTGCGGGTCGTGTCGGCCGGGCGCGGCGCTTCCGTGGTAATCACGGGCCCGCCGGGGAAGGTGTATTGCGCGAGCTCCGGCGATAGCAGCGTGTCGGTGATCTCCGGGAGTGGCGTGAAGACGGTGCGGACCCGCCCGTATCCAAAGGCGCTCAGCTATGACTCGGTCGCACACAAGGTGTACTGCGCCAGTCAAAACTCCAGCTCAGTAGCTGTCGTGGACGCGATCGCCGACACCTTGACGGCGCAGGTCGGAGTCACAGGCGCGACGGCCGTGGGCTGGAACCCTGCCGGCAACAGCACCTATGTCACGTCCCCGAGCCGTGATACCGTCTTTGTCATCGGCGGGGCTTCCGACACCGTCGAGGCCGTGGTCGGGTTCTTCGTCTGCGCGCCCGGTCCGCTGTGCTACAATACGACCAACAATCATCTATACTGCCTGAACCAGAAGAAGGACCTGCTGTTCGTCATCGATGGCGAGTCGAACCAAGTGCTGGAGACCCTGAATACCGGAAGCAACTACTACCGTTTTGACACGCTCATCTGGAACCAGGTCAGCAACAAGGTCTATATCATCGGCTCGGGTAGCCGCACCGTGTCGATTCTCGACTGCGCAAGCGACAGCATCGTGGCGAGGGTGGCAACGGGCGTGTATCCATGCGCGCTATGCTGCAGCGATAACGGCAAGGTCTATGTGGCTGTGGACAGCGGCGTGGACGTGATTGATAGCAACGGTGACACCATACGCGCAGTCGTGCCCGTCCCTACAAGTCATTATTACCATCTTTCGACGCTCTGCTACGACCGGACCGACGGAAAGGTGTACGTCACGGCCTGCCATGGAGATACCGTTGCGGTTCACGTGATTGACACGCGGAATGATTCGGTCGTGGCCATTATCCCAATACCGAATACAAACGGCTATGTCGAGGCAATCTGCTGGAACCAGAAGCACGACAAGGCGTACGCCTGCGGCTACCGTTTTGTTGCCATTATCGATTGCACCGGAGATACGGTTCTCAAGAGGATGAATGTGCAGGCTGGACTCTCTCCAGTCTACAACGACTCAGTCTGCGACAAGGTGTATTGCGCTGATTGGGAGTATCACACTCTCCGCATCATCAATGCTGCTACCGGCGAATACCCCCAGAGTCTGCCCACCGGTGGCCTGTACGCTTTGCTGGACAACGGGAAGCAGGGCCCGGCCAACCGGCTCTACTGCGCAGCGGATGATAGCAAGGTCGCAGTGGTCGTAGGGTACAAGACAGACAGCATTCTGAAGCTCATACCGGTCGGTAACGAGCCGTCAGCCCTTGCGTGGAACCCGACGCACTCGTGGGTGTACGTATCCAACTCCGGCAGTTCGAGCATCAGCGTGATACGCGACACCGTGGGCGTAGGCGTGGAGGAGAGCCAGCCACGGGCCTCAAACTATGAGCCGCAAGTCACGGTCGTGCGGGGAATGTTGGTACTGGGAGTAGGCAGTAGACAGAATACAGCCTACCGGGCGGAGTTGCTCGACATCAGCGGGCGCAAGGTGCTGGACCTGATGCCGGGCGCGAACGACGTGCGGGCGCTGGCGCCGGGAGTCTACTTCGTGCGGACCGTAGGCGGCGAATCCTCGGCCTCAAGGTGTTCGAAGATTGTCGTAACGAGGTAGGCAGGCGTGGTGAGAACCACGATTGTGACCCTGGCGGCGCCTGGCGGCTGGGTTGTTGACGTAGGTCAACAGTTTGGGTAACATCTGGGGCGCGCGTCAAGAGCCACGAGCGCTTTGCAGTCAGTTCAGGACCGATGTCCGGCAGGAGGTTGCTCGATGAGAACGTTCCGGTTGCTGCTAGTCGCGACGTCGATGGCGATGGCGTCCGGGGCGGTTTTGTGGTCCGGGCGACAGGACGGCGGCGTGCTGACTTTGAGGTCGGCGAAGCTGGAAGTCGGAACCGTCCGGGAGTCGGGCGCCGAGTACGTAACACTCGCTGTGCCTGAAGCCGGGCTTCCGGATGAGCCGGGAAGGCCCGCGGTGCCGGTGTACCGGCGACTTGTGCAAGTGCCGTACGGCTGTGAGGTGAAGGTCTCGGCCGACGTGGGCGCTGTCGAGACGCGTCAGCTTGCCCTGCCCGTCATCCCGCGCCAGCCACCGGTGCCGAAGAGCGGCCCGGCTCCGGCGTTTGTCTTCGATACCAGATATTATTCGACCGACGCGCCCGCGCCCGGAATCGGGGCGCAACTGGTCGAGGTTGCGGTAGTGCGCGGCCGGAGGGTTGCAGTGGTCGAGATTCACCCGGTCAGCTACAACCCGGTGCGCAATCTTGTTGAGTACGCGCCACGCATGAAGGTGACGGTCAAATGGACCGGCGCGGACTGGGCCAAGACCGCGGCGATGCTCCGCCGCTATTCGTCGCCCCCTTTCGCGGGCCGGCTCGAAGGGATCGCCGTCAACGAGAGGCAGTTCCGGACCTATTCCGGTCCCGCCCTGCCCATCGGTTACCTGGTCATCGTGCCGGACGAGTGGCAGTCGAATATCGTCCCACTGGCCGAGTGGCGCCGGCGCAAGGGGTTCAACGTCTTCGTGCGTACGCTGAGCGAAGTGGGCGGAGGCGATGCGAATACGGTCAAGGCCTACATCCAGTTCGCCTACGACAACTGGTCGATTCCGCCGAGCTTCGTGTTGCTGGTCGGCGACGTGGACCGCGTCGGCTATTTCACCGGCAGCGGCTCAGGCAGCCCACCGACCGACCTGAACTTCGCTCTCTGCGAGGGCAGCGACTACTGGCCGGACCTCGACCTTGGCCGTGCGTCGGTCGCGAGTGCGGCTCAGCTCGACTCATTCGTAGACAAGGTCGTGCGGTACGAGCAGAACAACTGGACCAACGGCACTGGCTGGGACAAGAAGGCGTATTTCGTTACTTCGGCCGACAGCATCTACCACGGCCAGGTAGAGAACACGCACAAGTACGTGATGGCGAAACTCCGGGCCGCGAACACGGAGTGCGACTCGCTCTGGACCTACTATGGCAGCGGCACGCCGGTCAATACTGCGCTCAATGGAGGTCGGGCCTGGGTCACCTTCTCCGGCCACGGCTCAGAAGCCGGATGGTCGGACCCGGGCATCACGTTCCATTCGGACAATGTCCGGGCGCTCACCAACACGGACATGATTCCGTACGTCCAGAGCTATGCCTGCAAATGCGGTGACTTCTCGTCGTCGAGCCACCCGGAGTGCTTCTCCGAAACGTGGATTCGGCTCGGACGCAAGGGCGGCGTCGTCTCCGTGGCTGCGTCGGTTACGTCTTTCTGGGTCCAGGACGACACCCTCGAACGCCGGGTCTGCGACTGCATGTTCGACTCGAGTTACACCTGGGTAGTGGGCGGGCTCAACAAAGCGAAGATCAAGCTCTTTGAGCAACTGGGCGGCGGCGGGTATACGCGCCGCTACTTCGAGATGTACAACTGCATGGGCGACGGCGCCGAGGACGTCTACTCGCTCGAACCCGAGCCGCTCGTCGTAGTCTACCCGTCGGCCATCCCGGTCGGTCCGTACGAGCTGCTAGTCTCTGTGGCTACCAGCGGTGGCCCGGTTGCTGGCGCCCTGGTCTGCGCCGCGGCCAGGAATTACGCAGACGTATGGGCTGCCGGCCACACAAATGCGTCCGGACAGGTGAACCTCGACTTCACGACCTGCGCGCCCGACACCATATTCGTGACCGTGACCGGCCACAACCTCGCCCCGCACCTCGGGCACTGTCTCGCCCTGCCGTCCAGCGGGCCCTTCGTGATGTACCTGAGTCACACGGTGGACGACTCGGCCGGGGGCAACAACGACCGCATCATCAACGCGGGTGAGACCATCAACCTTCCGATGTGGCTGGAGAACTGGGGCAGCGAACAGGCGCACGGGGTCACGGCCCGGTTGTGCACAGCCGACCCCAACATCACACTGCTCGATACACTGAAGATCATCGGCGACATCGGAGCCGGTGATTCGGCCTGGACCGGTATGAACTCGTTCAAGTTCACGGTCGCCCCGTCCTGCACCAACGGCTACGCGCTCCACTTCACGGTCGCCGCCAGTGATTCCCGCGACACGACGTGGACGTCGCCGGTGACAATCTCTGTGGGCGCGCCGGTCCTCGTCTACGCTTCGTACCGGATCGAGGACCCGCCGCCGGGCGGCAACCGCAGCGGCATGCTCGACCCCGGCGAGACCGGGCACGTGATCGTGACCCTGCACAACACC
This sequence comes from uncultured bacterium, assembly GCA_964610135.1. Taxonomy (GTDB): domain Bacteria; phylum Hydrothermota; class Tepidihabitantia; order Tepidihabitantales; family Tepidihabitantaceae; genus UBA2258. The sequence continues at coordinate 8,063 of CAZSUX010000061.1, forward strand.
GGGCTGGGGAAAGCCTACGCAGTCACCGCGACCCTGCGCTCGACCGATGCGCGGCTGCACGTGGTGGACTCAACCGGCTCGTTCGGCGACATCGCACCGGATACGACCGAGTCGAATGACGGTGACCGCTTCACCGTCAGCGCCGACTACTCGATTCCACGCGACACCATTGTTCGCTGCTCACTCGTGGTCGTGACCGGCGGCATCAGCAAGCGACTGGGTTTCGATATCGAGATGGGCTCAATCCGTACCATCGACCCGATTCCGGACGGCCCGCGCACGCCACCCCTGTACTGGGCATACGACGAGGTCGACACCGGCTACGTCGAGTGTCCGGTCTACGACTGGGTCGATGTTGCCGGAATAGGCACGCGGCTCTTGGACGGTGAAATCCCCGACGATACCACCGTTGTTATCAACCTCCCCGCCAGCTTCGGCCCGTTCCGTTACTACGGACAGAACTACACGCAGCTGTCCATATGCAGCAACGGCCTTGTCGCGCCGGGCTCGACCACGTTTGCGCTTAGAGACACCAAGAACGTGGCCCTGCCGAGGGGTTCAGAACCGCCGATGCTTGCGGTCAACTGGGATGATATCTACCCGCCGTTCGGCAACGGCATCTGGTACTACCACGACTCGACCAATCACCGGTTCGTCGTGCAGTGGGACTCGATGCCGTACGTCGGCGCCTATTGGATAGTTGACTGGTACGAGATAGTCCTCTACGACACAACGTTGAGTGCCGCCGACGGCAACTGCGAGTTCGTGTTCCAGTACCTAACCGCGAACAAGACGAACTCGGCCACCATCGGGATCCAGAATCCGGCGGGCACAATCGGAATCAGCGCGCTCTTCAACACGACCTACACCAAGGGTGCTTCGCCCTGGATTCCGGGCCATGCCATCAAGTTCACGACCGACGTGCCCAAGGTGGCGGTGGAAGAACCGGCGGTCGGAACCGCTTTGCCGCAACGGCTGGCTCTGCTTCCGAGCGCTCCTAACCCCTTCCGGGACGCGGCCCGGCTTCGCTACGCAGTGCCGCGGGAGATGAAGCTATCACTCTCGGTCTACGACCGCACCGGGCGCAGAGTGAAGGTCCTCTTCTCCGGGCTCGCCCAGCCCGGTATTCGCACTGCGGCCTGGGACGGCCGTGACGACCAGGGCCGTCATGCCGCACAGGGCGTCTACTTCTGGCGTCTTGAGAGCGAAAGCACCACCATCACGCGTAAGGCCATCAAGATAGACTGAGCCCGGCTGGCGCCCGGCAATCGCCTGCTGCGCCAGCCGTTCCTTCAGTTTGGTTGCCTCCCGCGGGTGTGCATCAACGTAGGGCGTGGCGACGTGTGGCCATGTCGGAATCGGCACGCTTCGGTCCGGAGGCTATGCCCGAAGTTTGGTCACAGGATACAGCTTCGCCAAGGACTGAACCGCTCTAACTACCGCCTTCACAACTCCCTAATAAGCCTTTGCGAAACTCCCCTCCGTCACTCCCCCCGTGGTTTCCCCAGTTGTCGTCCGAGTCGTTTTCCACGTCGTTCTGATCGTCGTTTCGCCTGTCGCTCTGGCAGTTGCGGCCGGAACCGCTCTGCCCGTTGCGGTCCCAGTTGCATTCAGAATCGCTGTCCACGTTGCTCCGTCCGAAGTTCTCGAAGCCGCCCCCAACGTCGCAGTCTGAGCCGTTGTCCTCGTTGCTCTCCCCGTAGCTCTGGCCGTCGCGTTCCCGGTTGTGGGCTGAATCGTCTCCCGAGTTGCTCTCAGAATTGCTCTGTCCGTTGCTGCCCCGGTTGCACCGGCAATCGTGCCATCGGCCGGATGCTTTAGAGCGCGCCGCTTGGGCACACTCGCTGCAACGTCGGGGCCGGTTCAGGCTTGCCGGTTAGCTCGCGACCCGGTTGAGCCACTCTGGGTAGGCCATGGAGTCGTGTTCGGT
>CAZSUX010000061.1:10002-12009 GCA_964610135.1 uncultured bacterium
GCAAGGCCCTGGGGCAGCACTTTCAGGAAGTGGCGTGCGACTTGCTCAAGGTGCGCGGGCCGGTTCCCTTCGCCGAAAGTCTCGAAAGCCAGTGTCCACCAGTGTGAGTCGCGGACCTTGACCTCGCTGAGTTCGACCTTGCAGCCGCTGTCGATCATGGTGTCGGCGCCGGTTTCTTCAACCTGACCGGCGTCAATTCGGAAGTTCCGCAGCCAGCGTTGCTTAGCGACCGGGACCCATTCCGGTTTGCTGCCTTCGAGCGCGGCCAACCGGCCCGCAACGTCGTGGTCCTCGTGTGACCACTTCACCCATCCATCCTGACGGCCGACCGACGCGCCGGTCGCCAGCGAGAAGGGCTCAGGCATCTTCGTGCGGGCCTTAACTTCGAGCTTCCTGCCGCCGCGGACCTTGACGCCGACCTCGTTGCTTCCGGGAAGGACGAGGTAGTGGTCAGTGCGTGCGATCTCTTCTTCACACAGCTTCGAGCCGCAGAACCAGTTTTTCACTTCCAGAGGAAGGTCGCCCGTACAGAACCAGCGGACCTCAGCGCTCCGTTTCATTCTCTCTTTTGCATCTGCCTGATTAGACGCGGCGGGCCGGATCCGCCCGGCTGAAGCCGGGCGGGGTCGTTTGGGACACGATACGAATTGAGGACAATTCGTTCATGTCCCTCGCGCTATTCAATCCACTCGACGTCGGTCAGACCAAGGTCTTCTTTCGTCACCGGGCCGAGGACGACCATCCAGTACCGGCCGGGGCTGATGTGTTCGCGCGCAGCCCGGTTGACCTGGTCGAGCGTGACGGCGCGGACCTTGTCCGGGAACTTGTCCAGCCAGTCCATGCCGTAGTGGGACAATTCCATGGTCAGAACCTGGGACCGTTTGCCGCGGCTGGAGCTGTACGTGAGCGGGAACGAGCCGGTGTAGTAGTTGTGCGCCTTCTCGAGTTCCCTTTTGGTGGCGCCTGAGTCATGCATCACCCGGATGTCGTGCAGCATCTTCTCGATGGCTTCCTGCGGCTTGGCCGTCTGCACGGTCGCGTGGAACGCACCGGGCAGGGTGTTTCGGTCGAACCAGCACCGGACGTCATAGGCCAGTCCGGCCTCTTCCCGGACGGTGATGCCCAGCCGGGACGACAGGGGCGAGCCGCCGAGGATGTACGACATCAGGCGGGTGGCAATCATTCCTGAGTCGGTCGCCGTGATGCCGGGGTGGCCGAATTCGACATAGGTCTGGTTCATGTCCGGCCGGGTGATGAGTTTGACTTTGACGCGGTCCGGGTAGGGAGCGGCATCAGGGGAGGGGGCGGGGACGGCGGACGGGGCCCAGGCCCCGAGGCGTCGCCCGACTGCGGCGACGAAGTCGGCCCGGTCCAGGTCGCCGACCGCCACTATGAAGCAGTTGTTGGGTTTGAGGTAGGTGCCGTGAAACGCGACCAGGTCCTCGCGCTTGATGGCGGGAATCGAGAGCGTGTCGCCGTTGCTGGGGTGGCCGTAGGGCAAACCCTGGTACACGAGTTTGATGAACTCCTGGTCGACTTCCCGTTGGGGCATGTCTCGCAGGCGCCGCGCTCCGGTCAGGAACCGGCTGCGTGTCAGTTCCATCTCCTTGGGCGTGAACGCCGGGTGGAGTGCGGCGTCCGCGATGAGGTCGAGCGCAGTCGGCAGGTCCTTGGACAGGACCTGTGCGCCCAGTTCGACGTAGTCGCCGCTGGCGCGGCCCCAGAATGATGCCCCCAGGAACTCGACGAGGCTCGTGACCGAGTCCCCGGACATCGAGTCCGTGCCTCGGGTTAGGAGTTCGGCGACCATGGTCGCGGTGCCGGCTTTGCCTTCGGGGTCGCAGGCCGCGCCCGAACGGCAGACCAGCGATATCTGTGCGGTCGGCAGCCGGTGGTCTTCGTAGGTGAGGACGATGAGGCCGTTGGGGAGGGAATCGCGATAGAGAGGTAGACCGAAGGCAGAAGTCAGAAGGCAGAAGAGAGAAGTCAGAACACCGAGGGCAAACC
>CAZSUX010000062.1:0-10265 GCA_964610135.1 uncultured bacterium
CTCGTTAGCTTGACGGGATTGTAGCAGTTGGGGAGGCCAAGTCAACTCGGACGCGGTGACGGTACGGCAATCCCGCTTGACATGGGGGTGGCCGTAGCTAGAGTGGATTCCGGTATGTCCCTGCTATTGTCGGTCTTGGCCCTCGCGCTGGCAGCCGTTCCGGTTGTCAACGACTCAAACCCGGCGGCGCCGCACCGGACGCCATATGGAGCTTTCTCCACAACGGACAACCCGCCCGCCAGGGAATGGACGAAGACCCTGACCTCAACCTACAGCGTCGGAGTGACGCCGGTGCAGGACACGCTGATGTGGGTTTCGGCCGGCCAGAGCGAAATGAACATCTACATCTACAACATCAAAGACGCGGCCCGCCCGCTCATCGACAGCTTCCCGCAGACCGGCGGCCCGTCCGGCTGGGGAATCCGCGACATGGCGTGGAAGGCCTCTACCAATGAGGTGTTCGCCGGGTTCGACAACCGGACCTTTCACGTGTACAACGCCACGACTCACGTCCCGAACAACACCTACATGGTGTCCGGCTACAGCGGCCCGGTGCGCGGCTTCGGCTACAGCTCGATTCAGGACTCCTGCTGGACCTGCAACTTCGACTCCGCGTCAATGACCAAGTTCTCCATCACCGGCGCTAACGGCCACGAGGTCAGGGCCGCGGCCCAGATGGCATCGGCGTATGGGATTGCGCTGGATGCGCACCAACACTGCTTCTGGGTGACCCAGGCGGGCGTTGCCGGCGCCAGCCCCACATGGAAGATGGACTTCAACTATGGCGTGGTTGATAGCTTCAACGCCGAGGGTTGGGACCTGGGCGGCGGCTGTGAGATGTGGAGGGACACGTTCCTGCTTCAGCTCAACCAGAGCACGCCGGACGAGGTCTTCTGCATGCGCTTCACACTCGGGCCGCTGCCCGACCACGACGTCGGCGTGGGCGCGATTGTGGCGCCACCGGCCAACGTCAACCCCGGGCCGCTGACCCCCAAGGCAAGGGTCAGTAACTTCGGCGCGAACTGTGAATCCGGTATCCCGGTTACCTGCTGGATTGACTCGGGCGCTACCCGGGTCTATGTGGCCAGCGCGAGCCTGACCGGCCCGCTTGGCCCCGGTTTGGTAGCCGATGTGGCCTTCAGTCCGGACTGGAACGCCGGTCCAGTCGGAGCCCAGTATGACGTGACGATGTTCGCGGACCTTCCCGGCGACGAGAACCCGCATAACGACACGCTGACCGGCACGACAACGGTCGAGGGCGCAGTGTTTGCGGACACCATCCGCGTAAGGGCCGTTGATGGGACCGCGCCAGCAATCGACGGCAGCATCGAAGCGGGCGAGTGGTCGGCCTCAACCATCTATGACGTCAGCGACATCCAGGGTCGCGGCGGCAGTCCCCAGCCGGCGGGCTCGTGTATAGGCTACTTCCTTCGTGACTCCGGCTTTGTCTACATTGCGGTTGACTGCCCGAATCGTGCGACCCGGGTCGACTGGGACCAGTTTGGGCCGTTCATGGACGAGGACAACAGCGGCACGTGGTCAGTCGATTCGAGCGAAGGCACGCACGCGGTCGAATACGTCGCACCCGTCGATGAGATCATCTACAGCGCCCTGCTGGATACCACGCCGCACGTATGGGAGATGGGGGCGACCCCGGCCGCGGTGGGTGTCAGTTCGCTCGCAAGCGGCCACCTGCAATTCGAAGCCCAGATTCCCATCGGCGCATACAAGTGGCAGTACAATATCAGCAACGGGGACACCGTCGGTTGCTTTCTGTATGCCGCATTGGACAACCTCTCGAACTACATCGGCTGGTGGCCACAGACAGTGACCGCTTCGCAGTGGCCGAACCCGCGGTACTACGGTACGATGGTCTTTGATTCGGTCGCGCCCGGAGTTGAGAGTCGGGCCCCGATGACGCCATTCGCCCTGTACAAGGCCAGTCCGAGTCTGGTCCGCGACCGCGCAAGTATCAACTACTACGTCGGGGCGCCGGCGGATGTCAGGCTAAGCGTGTACGATGCGGCCGGCTCGCTGGTCAGGACACTGGTCAACGGCCGGGTTGCGCCGGGTGAGCGGACCGTCACCTGGGACCGTACGGACAACAGCGGCAAGAGCGTCGCCGATGGAACCTACTTCTACCATTTGGTCGTTGACGGTGAGTCAGTCTCAGGCAAGGCCGTTGTCCCTAGGTAGCTTCCCGGACTTCCCTCCCTTTTTTGTCTGACGCGAGAGACCCCGCGCCCGCCTTGACTTGCCGGGAGGCAAAGCTAGACTGGCCGAGGCTGGGGAGTGAACAGCCGCGGGTGCAGAAAGGACAAACCCGTGAAGAAGTTGGTTGCAGCAAAGCTGAGTTCTAACCAGGAGGAATGAGTGAAGACTAGCATCGTGATGCTGTGTCTAGTGCTGGGTCTGGCCCTCGCGGCCGGTCCGGCAAACACGCCGACAGCTATCAAGGTCGTGAATGACGTGGACCCTTCAGCGCTCCACAAGGCGCCACTGAAGCCGTCCTCGAAGTTCATGCCGCCGCCGGACACGCTGTGGACGTTCAACTGCGAGTTCGATTCCGTCTACAACGTCGGCGTTACCGCGGTACAGGATTCGCTGTGCTGGGTGTCGGCCGGCCAGGCGACAATGGCTATCGGCATCTATAACATCGCGGACCCGGCCCACCCGTTCCGGACTTCGTTCCCGCAGACCGGCGGTCCGTCCGGCTGGGGCATCCGCGACATGGCCTACAAGGCCTCGACGGACGAGGTGTTCGCCGGCTTCGACAACCGGATGTTCCACGTCTACGACGCGACGACGCATATACCGAATAACACCTATACGATTTCCGGCTACAGCGGCACTGTTCGTGGCTTCGGCTACGATTCGGCTCAGGACTCGTGCTGGACCTGCGACTTCGCGAGCGCGCCGATGACCAAGTTCTCAATCACGGGCACGAATGGTCACCAAGTCAAGCCTGCGGGCGAGATGGCGTCAGCCTATGGCATCGCGTGGGACGCGCTACAGGACTGCTTCTGGGTTTCGATGGCCGGTGTTGCCGGTGCCAGCCCGATCTGGAAGCTGGACCCGGACTACACCATCGCGGACAGCTTCCTTCAGCCCGGCTTCGATATGGCGGGCGGATGCGAGATGTGGAGAGACACCTTCCTGCTTGTCCTCGAACAAGGCACGCCTGACGCAATCTGGTGCCTCAAGTTCGCCCCGCCGTTGGACCACGACGTCGGCGTGCTCAGCATTGTGGCCCCGCCGTCCAACATGAATCAGGACTCGGTCAACCCCATCGCCCAGGTCAAGAACTTCGGCGCGAGCCCGGAGAGCAACATTCCGGTGACCTGCTGGATTGACTCTCTCGGGACGAGAGTGTATACTGGCACCGACACTCTGGCCGGGCCGCTGGCTGCGGGCGCGACGGCCGTTGATACGTTCCCGACGAAATGGAACTCAGGGCCATCCGGTGCCCAGTACACGGTGACGGTGTTCACGGAACTGGCCGGCGATATGAACCTGGACAACGACACGATGGTCGGCAATACGGAGATCACCGGCGCGGTGTTCTCGGACACGATCCACGTCGGTCGGCTGGCTGCGGGCGCCCCGACCATTGACGGCGTCATCAACCCGTGGGAGTGGCGCGCGTCGATTGAGTACGACGTATCGGACCTCGCCGGGCGCGGCGGCAGCGGGCCGCAACCGTCGGGCAGCGTGTTCGCCTACTACCTGTATGATTCGACCGCAGGATTCATGTACTTCGCGATGGACTGCCCGAATTACAGCGGGCGGACGGACTACGACCAGTTCGGGCCCTACATGGACGAGGACAACAGCAAGACCTGGTCCACGGACTCGAGCGAAGGCAACTACTGGGTCGAGTACGTGGGTGGTGACTCGGTCATCTACCGCGCGTTGCTCAACACAACTCCGAGTATCTGGCTGTACGGACCGGTTCCGGGCGCGGTGAGCGTGAGCTCGACCACGAGTGGACACCTGCAATTCGAAACCAAGATCCCGCTGGGCACGCAGAAGTACCAGCTTACCGTCGCGCCGGGCGACACCGTTGGGTACTTCCAGTACGTGTCGTTCATGAACAGCACCCTGTACCCGGGTTGGTGGCCGCAAACGCTGACAAACGCCAATTGGGCCAACCCGCAGTACTATGGGACGATGATATTCGAGACCGAGGTCGGTGTTCATGAGTCTCCCAGTGCGGAGTTCGCGCTGTACAAGGCATCTCCGAGCATCGTCCGCGACCAGGCCCGCATTAGCTACTACGTGGCTGGGCGCAGCAACGTGAGTCTTGGCGTGTACGATGTGACCGGCGTGTTGGTGAAGACACTGGCGAGCGGTCTGATCCCGCCGGGCGTGCGCACCGCGACTTGGAACCGGACGGACAACGACGGCAGGCGGGTTGCCAACGGAACTTACTTCTACCGTCTGTCAGTTGACGGCAAGTCGGTTTCCGGCAAAGCGGTCGTCCTGAAGTAGGCAGTCGCAGTCTCTGTTACAGAACCGGCCTTCGGGCCGGTTCTGTTCTTCCAGGGTGGTGAGACGCGGGAAAGAAATGCCCGCCGGCAGGGCCGGCGGGCAACTCCAGCGACAGGACTCGAACCTGTGACCCTCCGGTTAACAGCCGGATGCTCTACCGGTTGAGCTACGCTGGAATCAGAGTTGCTGGTATGTTATCTGCACCGGCCGCTAAGTCAAGGCTAACGGACGAGGGCGAACTTCGTGGTGCTGCGGTCAAAGGTCGTCTGAAGTACCGCGAGGTAGAGCCCCGCAGCAACGGGCTTGTCGGCTGCGTTCCTGCCGTCCCAGTATGCGCCAATCTGCTCGAGTAGGGCGACGTCGCCGTTCTCCCCGTAGCGGCCGGGCCTGGACATGATGGTCGGGTCCAGGGTAATCGTGTCGATCAGCGCCCCCGAGGCAGAGAAGATGCTGATACGGGCTTCCGACGCGGGGCGCGTGAGGTTGATCGGGAAGTACACCTTGGGCTGCGAAGCGGGCACAAAGGGATTCGGGAAGATGGCGCCGATCTCGTCACCAGGCACATCAACGATGCCCGGCTCCGGCGGGAAGAGCTTGAACGCAGAGTCGACGCGGGGGACGCCGAACCCGAAGGTGCAGCTCTTGACCGAGCGCGAGGCGGTTGCGAACAGCACCGCCTTGACTGAGTCCGCGGACCACTGGGGATGGGCCTCTTTCAGCAGCGCGCAGGCGCCGGCGATAAGCGCGGTGGCGCAGGACGTCCCGACGCTGCCGTCGAGGTAGTCCTCCGAGTCGGGGGAGACGACCGCCACCGTGTCGGACAGTGCGACGAGGTCAGGCTTCGTCCTTCCATCCGAGGTCGGACCGATACCGGTTCCGCGCCACGGCAGCAGGTTCTTCTCGACGCCGCCCGCCGTAATCACTCCATCGGCGTCGCCGGGCGCCACGATGTACGGTTCCGGCCAGGGGTAGTAGGCCGAGTCGCGATTGCCCATTGCCGTCACAATGAGCAGGCCACGCCTGGCTGCAATCGAGGAAGCAATCGAGATCGGCGCGGTCTTGCCGTCGAACTGGTCTTCTCCATACCAGTTCCGGTACCCGAGTGAGGTCGAGATGACGTCTGCGCCCATGCGGTCAGCCCATTCCAGTGCCTCGATGTAAGCGTCCTCCTCCATGTTGTACTCGTAGAAATCGCCGTGGCTGGTCTTGTACAATTCGGTCTTGGCGATCAGCAGGTCAACGCCCGGGGCGACGCCGACTACACCGCCCTGTTGGTACCCGGCGATGATCGAGGCCATTCTCGTACCGTGATGGGGCTGCTCGCGCGAGAACTTGGCAGTGTCGGTCGCTTGCCAGACCGCACTGTCGTCTCCGCGTTTGAACCAGAGGGCCAGCGAACCGTCACCGGTCGCGGCCAGCACCGGCATCGCGTTGAAGCCGGTGCTCTCAATCAGAGTTGGAGCAGACCACGTACTCCCGAAGTCTGCTGACGCAGTCCGATAGAGGAAACCGTCAGTCTCATACACCAGGGCCACCCCCGACAGAGTATCGGACACGAGGTCGAAGCCTCCAATCGAGAACACGCTGTCAGTTACGGTTCCGCCGGGATTCCATGTCAGCCCGCCGTCATTCGATGCCAGCGTCGCGAGGCGTGAAAAGGCGTTCTGCGACTGATCATCGTATACCAACAGCCGCTTTGGGTCGCGTTGTGTCATTCGCGTGCGAGCTGCGCCGGCAGCGACCGGCTCATTCAGTTCGGCGAACGTAGCACCGCCGTCGTTCGAACGAAACTGAGCGACCCGCCCGCTCTTCAGTCCGGACGTGAAGATGTCGGTGACGCCGTTTGTCCCAACCGCGATCTGCAGCCCGGCTAGAGATTCGCCGGCCGTGAAAGTGGTGGTCTGCAACTGCGTCGGCTCGGGCAGCGCCACGGACGCCTTCCACAGCACCACAAGGGAGTCCGACTGCACGAAGGCAAGGTAGAGCGTGTCGGCCAGCACTGCGACGGTGGGATACCGGCCCGGGGCGATCAGTTGCGGGTTGCCGTGCCAATCCGTTCCCACGAAGTAACCAAGGTACACGCTGGCAGCAGCCGGCGCAGGCGTGGCAAGGGTCAACTGGTTGTAGGCCAGATAGGTGACATAGCCATGTCCGGCCATCGTGAGGTTCTCGAACGTCGCGCCGGTGGGCGAAGACATGACGAGCGGAAGGGGAGAACTCCAGGTGCTGCCTCCATCAGTCGAGGAGCCGGCGAAGACTGCCCGGCGTGGCGCGTTGTAGCCGTACGCGAAACTGTCGGCGCAGAACGCCATGAGCAGCTTATCCCGGGAACCGGACTGAGCCTCAACAGTGCGCAGGGCCAGGCCCCTTGCGAATCCAAGGAAATGGACGTTGTCCACGGGTGCCGGTTGCCAGGAGGTGTTCGACCGGGCCACGTAGCAGTTGTCCCCGGAGATGAAGTCGTGCTGTTTGTAGATGCGCGCCCGCGAGATGCCACGGTTCGTCAGCTTGATGCCGGTATCGAACAGCGCCAGCTTCACATTGGAACCGAAGTAGCCGCGGAAGAAGAGGTCCGGAACGCCCATCATCTGCGCTTGGTCGTAGGACGGACCGTAGAAACGGTGCGCGTAAGCAGTGTCAGTCGACCGGTACTGGCTGCCGGAAGTGACCCGCGTGAGGGGGAAGAAATCGGCTTCAGTCGTGGCCCGGGACACGACCGGTCTCATGTCGTAGACGAATGGCAGGGAATAGACCTGTGATACCAGGTCCGGCGGCAGGTCGAAGCTGGCAGCGTTGAGCCACTTTGATACGGTCCGCAGCCGGCCGCCGAGCCCTTCTACCTCACGGATATAGGACTCGCGTACCGGGATATCGTTGAAGTCGGGCCGGGGACGCGTGCCGCCAGCCGCAGGCTCCTTCGAGTGGCGACTGATGGTGTTGACCGCCGCTCCATAGTCGGCTTCGCTGTAGATACCTTTGTCGGTGAAGAAAACCCAGACCTGGCGGGAGCCGATGGTCGGCGCGACCGTCTTCTCTGGTACACGAACATAAGGGGCGCCGGCCGCGACAAGCAGACAGATGATTAGTTGCATGACTAGTCCTTACCGATGCTGCAAAGAGAGATTACCTGGCCAGGGTATGTGATACCCGCAAGACCTCGCCGTCGCTCGGTCAGGCGTAGGTCGGTTTCGACCGATTCCGGCATCGTCTCAGCCATTGCGGAGCCTCTCTTTTCTGGTCACGGCAAGAAGAGAAGTACCCCGCGCCAGAGTTGAACTGGCAACCAACGGATTAAGAATCCGCTGCTCTACCAGGTTGAGCTAGCGGGGCACACATCTTCGCATCCGGCGATGTCCGTGGTCGCGGACATCACTGCAGTACAAATGTCAACCGCGCCCGGCGCGACTCGAACGCGCAACCTACGGGTTCGAAGCCCGGCGCTCTGTCCAGTTGAGCTACGGGCGCACGCGCTGGCTCACGATTCAGCCGAGGCCCAATTGCGGGTGCAGTGTAGCGGATTCCAGCGCAAATGCAACCGCTGCCTGCGTCGTTCAGTCGCCTCAAGGGTGAGTGATGGGAATTGAACCCACAACATCCTGAGCCACAGTCAGGTACTCTAACCATTTGAGCTACACTCACCATTGTCTCGGAACGCCTGAGTATAGCCGCGGGCCTGCCATTGTCCAGACCGACGAGCCGGCGTAGCAGGCGTCAGTTTCCTTTGACTTTGTCGGAGCCGCCGCTATATTGGCGGCGTCCGGCAGACGTGGCAAAGCACAAAAAGGAGTCCCCAACATGAAGACCAAAGAGATGAAACGCATTCTGGTCACCGGTTCGGTCGGCCAGATCGGCTCCGAGCTGACCCTTGCTCTGCGTCAGCGCTTCGGGGCCGATAACGTCGTGGCCACCGGCCGCAAGACTCCGCCCAGCGACGCGTTGAAGAACTCGGGCCCGTTCTACTTCATCGACGTGGCGAAGCGGGAGACGCTCGAAGAGGTGGTGCGGAAGCATGACATCGACACCATCGTCCACATGGCGGCAATACTTTCGGCGGTGGGCGAGCAGAACCCGATGCGGTGCTGGGACGTGAACATCAACGGCACGCTGGTGGTGCTCGAATGCGCCCGCGAGCACGAGATGACCCGGGTCATCATCCCGAGCTCAATCGCCGCGTTCGGGCCGGAAACGCCGCGTGACCGGACGCCCAATGACACCATCCTCAAGCCGCGGACGATGTACGGAGTGACCAAGGTCGCGGGCGAACTGCTGGGCGACTACTATTTCCGCAAGTACGGGCTGGACGTACGGGGCCTGCGCTACCCGGGCATCATTTCCTACGAGACCTTGCCTGGTGGCGGCACGACCGACTTCGCGGTCGCCATCTACTTCGAAGCGGTGAAGAACAAGCGCTACACCTGCTTCGTACGCGAGGACACGCGCCTGCCGATGATGTATATGCCCGATTGCATCAAGGCGACCATCGACCTGGCCGAGGCCGATCTTGGCAAGCTGAAGCACCACAGCGACTTCAACGTCGGAGCGATGAGTTTCTCGGCCGGCGAACTTGCCGCCTCCATCAAGAAGCAAATACCGGAGTTCACCTGCAGCTACGAACCGGACTTCCGGCAGGCAATCGCCGATTCCTGGCCGATGTCGCTGGATGACTCGGCGGCTCGTGAGGAGTGGGGCTGGAAGCCCGCATACGACCTGGAGACCATGACGCGCGATATGCTCGACGTTCTGGGTCGTCGGCACAGTGAGGGGAAGCTGTGAGTCAGCGCCGCTTGACTGAAAGCACGAAACGTCTACAATCATAAGAGAGTGTTGTACCAATATAGACGCGACCTTAGTCGGGTTTTGGATGGCGACCGGATATTCTACGGGGAAGGTCGAGGCGAAACCGGGATCTGCCTGCACGTCCCATTGACAAATCACGTCGCGGGCGGCGCCCCGACTGAAGACCACGCGCTGATGATCGCCCTGGCGAACAACCTGATTGAGTACCTGTTGTACAAGCGACCGGTGAAGGGCCCGGAGCTCTGGGACTATGACGGCGACAAGGCAGGAGAGATGTACGCTGTCTGTGGCGACAACCCCACTACCAGCGGCATTGTCGTCTTTGACCGGAACTACGAGGGCGGTTCAAAGCTCATCGTTACGCTCGACAAGACCTTCGGTGCCAATGAGATATCGATCCGCTGGAAGAACAACATGGTCGCTGACGAGTTCTTGCTCAAGGATTACCTTGAGTATCTGAAGCAGGCGCTGGCCACCGGCGAGCTCGCCCTCGAGAGAACCTGAGGTCGATTCGACAATCGTCCGAGCCGGACTGATGCATCATTCCGGCTCGGGCCTTCTGGTCGGGGATTGACCCCGGCCTCCTGCGTGATAGGATAACCGGACGTGCTGACCTTCAAGGACATTGTCAAAGACCCGGAAGTGGTCGTCCTCGTGGCTGAGGCCGACCGCCAGCTTGCGGTGCTCGGCTACACCGAACATGGCCCCAGGCACGCGCGGCTCGTCGCCAAGAACGCGCGGGCGATACTCGTCGCGCTCGAGGTTGACGAACGGCTGGCCGAGCTCGCCGCCATCGCGGGCTACCTCCACGACATCGGGAACGTGGTCGGTCGTGACAAACACGAACGCACCAGCGCACTGCTGGCCCGCGATATTCTCCTCAGGCGCGGCATGGAATATCAGGAAACCGCACAGGTCATGGCCGCGATCGGGAACCACGACGAGAACGGCGGCAACCCCGTTTCGGACGTGTCAGC
>CAZSUX010000062.1:10275-11982 GCA_964610135.1 uncultured bacterium
AGCCGCGCTGATTCTCGCGGACAAGGCCGATGTCCACAAGAGCCGCGTGCGCAACCCCGAGTTCATCAAGTTCGATATCCACGACCGAGTCAACTTCGCCGTGAAGCGCTCAGCCCTGAGCGTCCGCAGCAAGGACCGCAGCATAACGTTTAACCTGACCGTTGATACGAACGTCGCGCCGGTGATGGAATATTTCGAGATTTTCCTCTCGCGGATGGTCATTTCACGCCGGGCCGCGGACTTTCTGAACTGCCACTTCGAACTCGTAATAAACGGCACGCGGCTGGTCTAGGCCGCAGTTGAACGGAACGTCGATTGACAGCCCCGGACCGACCGGGTAACTTGAGGTCAGTAGCCGACGGAGGTGTATGGGTGCTGGTGTGCCTGGCGGACTTCAAATCCGTATGGTCTGCGATAAGTGGACCGGTAGGTTCGATTCCTACACGCCTCCGCCATTTCTTTTTGTGACGACACCTGCCTCATAAGGGGCGGGCGTCAACGCTTGGGAGCGAGTTTCTGTTCCCGAGTCAATTCGGCGTCGGTGCGGCGGAGGTAGAGCGGCTCGATGGCTGCCACATCGTCAGCCAGACCCCGGGCGATGCGCTCGCCGGCTTCGATAGCCACCACGCCGGGTGATGGAGCCTCGATGCCGCTTGAATCGAGCTCAGTCCCGGCCGCCGCAAACAGGTTGGCACAGATACCGGCGCCATTCCCGACGATAGCGATACGGCTTCTTTGTTGCAGCAAAGGCCTCACCTCGGACACCAGTTCTGCCGGGCCCAGCACCGACGGCGGGATTGCCGGCCGGCCGTCAAGATACAGCGCGGCATAGACCTGCCGCTTGCGAGCATCGATCACTGCCAGCACTCCGTCCAGGGTCGGCCGGGCGGTTCGAGCCAACCCCCAGAGCGACCCTATTCCGACCACTGGAATTCCATGTGCGACGGCAAGTCCCTTTGCGATACTCGTCCCTACCCGCAATGAAGTGAACATGCCCGGGCCGATATCCACCCCGATGCCGGTCAGGTCGCGTGCCGCTACGCCCGCGCCTCTCAGCAGCCGGTCGAGCGATGGCATCAGGACTTCGTTGTGGCCGCAGCTCGAATGCTCGACCGTTTCGGCCACCACCCGGCCGGAGGCGACCAGCGCCAACCCGGATGATGCGCCGCTGGTTTCGATACCGAGGACCAGGGTCTGATTCAAGGTCTTTCAGTTCCCTTGCGACGATTGAGATAGAGCAGCTCAGCCAGGTCATGGCAAAGCCCGAGATCCTGGCCCTGCCGACCTGGCTTGTCAACAGGAGACGCGACTACGAGACAGGAAAGGACATGCACCTCCTGCAATCAGACCTCAACCTCGCAAACGAAAGCGACGTCAAGAGGCTCCAGAAGATAAGGTCGAGACGCGGAGTGAGGCACGCCCTGCACCTCCCCCTAAGAGGCCAGCGCACAAAGGCCAACTTCAGGAGGAACAAGGGCAGGGGTTCGCTCGGCGTGCAGCGCAAGAAAGAGGCTGCAAAGAAGGGCGGCAAGGATTCCAAGAAGTGATGATCACATGGGAGACCCGAAGAAACCCAGAAAGAAGTACCAGACCCCGATGCACCCATGGAACAAGACGCGCATCGACGAGGAGAAGGTGCTGAAGCGCACTTACGGCATAAAGAACAAGAAGGAGATCATGAAGATGAACTCCCTTCTCAAGAACTTC
>CAZSUX010000063.1:0-11968 GCA_964610135.1 uncultured bacterium
TGCAGGTCGAGTGCTCGCCGCCCACGTTCACCCTTGCGATGTACGCGCCAGCCGGGAGTCCTCCAAGCGAGATGATCGCGGTCTGAGGCCCGGCGCGCTGGACGTCTTGCGGGGCCCTCAGCACAGCTCTGCCCATCACGTCATAGACAGCAACATCGACACGGCCGGGGCTAGGCACCACGTAGCTGATGAGCGCAGTACTCCGTACCGGATTCGGCGTCACCCGGACACGCTGCGCCCCGTCACCAAGTCTGACGGCAGCCGAACTGGCCCCGCCGTCGCCGGCCGCGCCCACGTACTCAAGTCTGAACGCGTCGAAATACACCTTGCACGGCAAGGGGTGCGCGTAGTTGTTTGTGATAATGACATCCGCGGATTGGCCTTGCTCGCGACTAACCCTCTTGATGAGCTGCCATACGCCGAACGGCGGCGAATCTTGGTCAACCTGGATGGCATATCCGTACCCGCCCACATAGACCTGTGTCTGCGTGTTCAACGTGTCGTCGCCAGAACGCGGAGTCTTGTAGATGTAGTAATCCCACAGCCCAGAATATCCGATGTCGTTGAACCACTCAACCTCGTAGTCGGGGGTGCACCGCTCTGCCCCCGGACCTGCCCAGCATCCGCCAGCATAGCCCGGACGCTCTTCCCAAGCGCCGCCCCGCGGAACAAAGGGACGCGCCCAGTCCATGTGCTCGTCGTCCATGATGATCGTCTTGTGGTCAATGACCCGCTGAATCACACCGCTGTCGTAAGCACAAAGGAGGTAAGGGTTGACGTGGTCAGCAGGAGGGTTGGAATCCAGACCCGTAGGCATGAAGGCATAGTCCGGTGGGCAGGTTAACCCATGGGGGCCACTGCACTGGTCCCAGTAGCCGGTCCACGGTACCGGCCCCGGATCAACGCTGCCGAAATCATACAAGCACCAGAAGCTGTACCACGCGCTGTCCGGGGCATGTTGCGCCTCGAAGACATGGTCTTCGTAGTACAATGTCATGACGCCAAGGACATGGATAAAGTCGGGCGTCCAGTAGTCAATGCGGTAACCGTAGACAGGCCAGTCCCATATGACACCCACATCGCTGGTTGCAGTATCGGTGTCGAAGTCAACAACCATCGTCTTACGTAAGCCACCCGTACCTAGGCATAGACGCAACGCTATCCACATGTCGCTCGGCCTGATGAATGGCCCCCCCCAAGAAGTCACGAGTAGATCCTGTGTAGCGCTCTGCAAGCAGCCCCTCGAGGTCATCCTGAGTCAATGCCCCGCAGTCTGTCGGTGGGTCCGACGCCAGAGCCTGCGCGTAGGACACACCCTTGCAGTGCCCCATCCAACTGTCTTGGGTTGTGTGGTGATGGGAGACCTCCCATTGTTGGGCCAGAGTTCGGGTGGACTCGGACAACCAGAAGTACTTCGTGTTCAGGTCGTACAGCGGTCCAGGCGAGCTGGGCACGAAGCCAGGGCCCTGCCACAGATGCGGGCAGTAGCGGCAACCTGGAGTTCCATCGTGGTACCACGGCCACCACCACCCTGACCATGGTTCGGGAACGGAGTCGCCTTCGACGTAGGCCCACGCACCCGAGACGAGTACGACTACGAACATAAACGCGGATATCGGAGTCGCGCGAGTACGCATGGCTACCTCTCCAAATGGCCGTTGGCGATTAGCCAGCTCCGCTCGACGACTCTCCGGATAGGCTTCGGGCCGTCGTACTGGACAAGCTCCTCGTATGCGCGCCACGGCAGGTCTTCACTCCAGAGTTGCAGGCTCTGGACTATTCGCCTTTCGCCGCCGTAGGGGCTTGGCTCGAGGTTACCGCCCCCCTCGCTCCGAACCCGGTAGACCTTGCCGGTCGGCCGCAGGACACGACCGCCAGCGCTGTCGCCTTCGTTGAGCAGGCGGTTCACCAGATTCGAGTCCGCGACGTCAGACATCTCGCGCAGCCACGCCGAGAAACGGTCGCGCCTTCTGAACCGGAAGGTCGTGTCGGGATTCCCAAGCTGAATTGGGAATCTGGGCAGACGCAATTCGCCCCCGAATGGTCCAAACTGCCCGAGAGGGCAGTCCAATGCTATCGGGGGACAGAGCGTGTCATTAAACGTGGTGGTCGAAACGTGCCGGACCACTAGCCAGTCATAAGTACGGACATAGAACACGTTCGAGGCCTTGCCGCCCTGGTATCGGGTTTCAATGGCAAGGCAGTCACGCTCTTCGACCTCCTTTGTGCCGACAACACGGTACCGAATGTCGTGAGACACCCAACCGCCAAGCCCGATATCCGACTTCTCAAACACCCTGACCACCCACCAATCGCCGACGTGCCACTTGGGCGCGTACTGCGCCATGCCAAGGGATGGCAACAGCACGGCGACGGCGAGCGCGAGCAGAACTGCTCTTGACCTACCTCCCACAATGCACCTCCTGTTTGTGCCGACGAGACGCACCGGCGCCGAATGCCGGATGCACCTCTCGGCGATGTTTCAAACACTGTGACTCCTGACTAGATTGTAGACTTCGGAAGTACGTTGTCAAGCGGCGGCAGGCGCGGGTAGTGTTGCGAGCGCGTGAAGGCTGTCGAGCCCGGACGCAGCCTCCGGGCTCGACGAGGAGAAGGACGAAGTCGGCCGGGCCGGCTCGCTACGGCGCGGACGGCGCGGAGATGCTGAAGACCTGCGAGCGAACGGTCGCCAGCACGTCCGGGTCCAGCCCCCGTTTGGCCCACTTCTCCAGGAGCACCTGCGCCTCGATGACGGCGCTTTCGCCCGATATCTGTCGCTGAGTTGTGAGCTTGTAGAGTTGGCGGCCGTAGTTGAGATAGGGCACGTAGTGGATCGTGTTCACGCCGCAGCCGTTCAGAACCTCGCGGACTTGGATCTCGGTAGCCACCATTGCGGCGACTGCGGCCTGGTAGTGCTCGCCCATCTTCGCCCGTTTCTCCTCCAGGGTCTGTTTGACCCGGTCGAGGTTGTACTTCAATTCCCAGTTCTCTCTCCGCTTCACTGGGTCCTGCATGGTTCTTCCTCCTCTATGTGCGCTGTTCCGCGACCCGTCTTCCGGGTCGGCGAAACGATCACGACTTCTCGAACGGCGCTCCACGCAGCGACCGCCTGTCCCCACCGAAACGTGCAATGCTCTGGTTCGCACGGCCTTCGTGGTGGAGGAAGGGAGAAGACCGCACAGAGCGCGTCGGCACTTACATGATACGCCAGGGCAGCGACCGTGTCAATTGCAGCCGTCATGGCATAAGTTCCAGCAATGCAACACATTACGCCTTGGAGCCAACCAGACATGGCACAGGAAATGCCTGATGTCACGGTTTGCCGAGTCAATGGGGGAACCGTTCCCCCAACCGTTCCCCCAACTGTCCCACAAACGGCTCCAGAAGCCATATCGCCAGTGATTGCTGAGATGATTGCGGCAACGATTCGATGTACGTATTGGTGAATGATTGACTAGACGAGTGCGGGTATCGTTCGAGCAGCAATCCGGCAATTGAGTCGTTGAGCGTATCGTGTAGTCAGTCGCCTTCTTGTTCCACGAGCCGTTCGAGGCACGATTCGGCAGGCGAACTGCCCATCCGTTCGTCGAACCACTCGTGGATTCGCTGGCAGAATCGCTCGGCGAGCGAATGGACGGATGATTCGCCGAACCGAACCAAGAGGACCCGGCCGTAGAGCTTGACCGACATCGAGGGCTGATGCAGGTCCGGCGTCTCACCGGCGCCCAGCTTCCATGCTCTGCAGAACGGTGGTGGCGACTTGCATCCGGGCGACACTGCCGCGAGCGTCCCTCGACGTGGCGCAAGTCACGAGGAACGCGGCGCTGCACACCGCGCGCAGCTCGTCTCTATCCTTGCCGCCAGCCTCGGTTCGCGTCAACGCCTGCTCGCCTGCCGTCGAAGCATCCGGCGGCTGAGCCGCGTCCGACGCGAGGCACCGAGCACCCGTGGCCGGTGCGGCGGCCACGCTCCCTCGACGCCGCCCCGGCCCGCTGAATCCGGGATGGGTGACCCGCGGCAACGCTTGCCCTTCCGCGCCTTTTATTCTAGAATACCGCGGCGTGAAGCAGACTGAGATCCTCGCAGTCGGCGGCGGCCCGGCCGGGCTTACGGCCGGTATCTACGCCGCCCGCTCCGGCCACAAGGCAATCGTCCTCGAGAAGTCATTCGCCGGCGGCCAGATGGCACTCACCTCAGAAGTCGAGAATTACCCCGGATTCGCTGAACCGGTCAGCGGCATGCTGCTCGCCCAGACCATGGAACAGCAGGCGACGCGCTTTGGCTGCGAGATGCTGAACGGCGAGGCGACCGGGATCACCCGGGCCGGGACCGGATTCGAAGTGGCGACCACGGCCGGACCGATTGCCGCGGCTTCGGTCGTCGTCTGTTCCGGTGTCAAGCCCAAGCTGCTTGGTGCCCCGGGCGAGACTGAACTCACCGGCCGCGGTGTCTCCTATTGCGCGGTCTGCGACGGCCCCCTGTTCAAAGGCAAAGAGGTCGCGGTCATTGGCGGCGGCGACTCGGCCCTGGACGAAGCGCTGTACCTGACGAACATAGTGGCCCGCGTCCACGTCATCCACCGTCGCGACGAGTTCCGGGCCTGCAAGTTCGCGCAGCAACGCCTGCGGGAACGCACTAACGTCGACTATCATCTCTCCTGCGTAGTTGACGCCTTCAACGGCACCCAGCGCCTCGAGAACCTGACCGTCAAGAACCTGAAGGACTCCTCGACCTTCGCACTTCCGGTTGCCGCGGCATTCGTCTACGTCGGGTGGCTGCCCAACACCGGTTGGTGCTCGAACCTGCTTGAGCTGGATGGTTCCGGCAACATCAAGACCGACGATAAACTCCGCACCAGTGTCCCGGGAGTCTTCGCCGCCGGCGACGTCCGCAACACTCACCTGCGCCAGGTCGCAACCGCGGTCGGCGATGGCGCGCTGGCCGCGATGTCCGCCCACGACTTTCTCATTGGGAAGCGCTAGCATACCTAACCTCCCGCACAACCGATGCTCCGAGTACTGCTAGCCGCCCTGGCCATCGGTGTAGCGGGCATTGGAGAACCGGCCGAGCCCGCGCAGCACGCGTCCAGCGACGCGCTTCGCTTCGACCTGAAGTCCGCACTCGACTCCCAGGTCCGCGCGCACGGCAGCAGGTCCTGGCGCACCGGTATCGCCATCTACTCCTGCTCGCGCGACTCGCTGTTCTACGGTTTCGGCGCCAAGACGGCGCTCGCCCCGGCCTCCTGTCAGAAACTGCTGATTACCAGCTGCGCCCTCGAGCACTGGGATTCCACGCTTGTCAGCACACTCGACGCCAAGCTCGACTCCACCAACCTGCGTGCCCATATCCACCGGGCCAACCGCAAGTTCGCTGACTCGCTGGGCCTGAACGACCGGCCCGACTTTCCAGGCTATCGCCACCTGGTGCTTGCCAACCGCGAATCCGACAACTCCGAGGCCGAGTGGATGCTCCGCACCATCAGCAGCAGCCGGAAGGTCGCGGCGTGGAAGCTGCTGAGCTCGTTCCTGGACGAGCGCAAGGTCGCCAAGCCTGGCCTGCGCGTCTGGGACGCGTGCGGCCTGTCCCGCCGCAACCGTGTCGCACCCTCTACCCTGGCCGAGCTGCTCGTCACTGTCTACCAGTCGGAATGGCGGGACCTGTTCATCTCCACGCTGGCGGTTCCGGGCCGGCCCGGCACCCTCATCAAACGCGAACTCGACGTCGGCCCTCACCTCGCGGCGAAGACCGGCTATATCCGGCAGGTGTTCGCCCTTTCCGGCTACCTCTTCGGCCAGACCGACACGTTCGCGTTCTCGTTCATCGTCAACGGCTGCGGCTCGGGCACGCGGGCCTACGAACTCTTCAACTCGCTGCTCAACACCGTCTACAGCTGGAACGCGGGCGAGGCAGTGGCGTTGCCTGCCCATTCACCGGAAGCCGACATCCGCCAGAACTGACCGGCTTCCCGCCGGTCTTCGCTATTGGCGCTTCGGACTTCGGGTTTGATTCGTCATTCGGACTTCATCTGCTTGACTGTCCGACCCGCCGGTCTATGATTCTGACGTGACCGGCACGCTCATCACGGTAGTCGTCGTTGCCAGCGCGGCAGCGGTGATCGTCGTCCTCCTGCTTGCATACAGGCGCATCGGGGCCGGGCGCGGTGCAGACCAGGGTCTGTCGCTGATGCAGGAGCAAGTCACGGCCCTGCGCCGTGAGACCACGGAAGCTCTCACCAACAACACCAAGAGCGCCAACGAGCAACTGGCCGCACTTACCTCGCAAGTCCAGCAGCGGCTGGACGCGCTCGACCGCTCAATGCGCGATACTACGGGCCAGGTCAACACCCGGCTCGACAGCGCGGTCAACGTCTTCCGTGACGTCTCAGCCGAATTGGGAGTGCTCTCCAAGTCGTCTCAGCAGATCCTCGAAGTCGGCAAGGACATCTCATCACTGCAGATGATCCTGAAGGCCCCGAAGCTGCGCGGCGTCGTGGGCGAGCTCTTCCTCGGCAACCTGCTCGACCAGGTTGTGCCCGAGAACTACGAACTCCAGCACCGATTCCGAAGCGGTGAGGCGGTGGACGCGGTTATCAAGCTCGGGCCCAAGCTGGTGCCAATCGACGCCAAGTTCCCGCTTGAAAACTTCCAGCGCCTGTCCGCGGCCGGCGACGCGGAACGGAAGCCCCTGCGCAAACGCTTCATCGCCGACGTCAAGAAGCACGTTGACGCCATCGCCAGCAAGTACGTCCTGCCCGACGAAGGCACCTACGACTTTGCCCTCATGTACATCCCGGCAGAGAACGTCTACTACGAAATGATAATCAAGGACGAACCGGACGAGGAGAATGTCAGCGCCTACGCTGTGTCGAAGCGCGTCATCCCGGTCTCGCCCAACAGCCTCTATGCCTACCTGCAGGCGATAGTGTTCGGGCTGCGCGGACTCCAGATCGAAAAGCGGGCCGAGGAAATCCTCAGCCACCTGAACCGGCTCAAGGGCGATTTCTCGAGGTTCCGGGACGAGTTCGACACGGTCGGGACCCACTTGAAGAACGCCCACAACAAGTACGACGACGCCCTCAAGCGCCTGGGCCAGCTCGAGGGCAAGCTCGAAATCGGCGCGACCATCGCCGGCCAGAGCGGGCCCGAACCCGAACCGCTACCCAAACAGTAGCGCCCCGCGCCGAGGCATTGGCCCCGGGACGCGATTCTGCCCCTGAACCCGCGGCATATCGATGTCCCATTTGGTACCGTGCCTCCGGAACTCCTAGAGCCTGCCCCTCTTGTCGGCCTTCTGTCTGCTGTCGGCCTTCTGTCTGCTTGACAGAGTGCACGATTCGGGTATAACTTGTCTTGTGGCGATGAGCGCCGAACGCAGAAAGACGATTCCCCGGACTCTGGGCAGGGCTGGCGAAGCCCCCTGGAAATGCTCGTGCATTGCCCTGAAGGAGACGACATGGGACTATTCAACGTCAGAGTCAGAGTGAAGTCTCTGGCCGGTCGAAGCGAGGCCTCGGTGAACGCACTTGTTGACACCGGTGCGAGCCTCAGCGTCATTCCTGGCGGAGTGTTGAAGAAGCTCGGAGTTGAGCGGCGCTGGCGCCGCAAGTTCGTGCTGGCTAACGGAGAGAAGGTCGAGCGCGACGTCGGTGTGGTCATCTTCGCGTGGAACGGCCGTGAGGGGGCGGCGGAGACAATCTTCGGCGAGCGGGGCGACAAACCCCTGCTAGGCGCGCTCACTCTGGAAACGCTTGCCCTCAAAGTGAACCCGCGCAAAGGTCGCTTGGAGCCGGTCGAACTGATGTTCCTATAACCGCCGGCCTGCCGCAAACCCGAGCCGCTACCGAAACAGTAGCGCCCGCCTCCGGACGTCAGCCGCAACTCGGTCGTGACCTATCGTGAACCCGCGGCGCTCTTGTACGCAATCGGAACAGGCCCGCCGGACAGGAGCTGAGGGAGCGCCTTCTCGGCGCTCCCTCATTCACTGTCCTCAGCGCGGCTTCTTGCTCTACCTCAACCTCGACCTAAGCCTCTCGCCTACCTGTACACGACGAACCTGCAGGTGGAGTTGACGCCGTTCACACTCACCCTTGCCATGTACGTCCCAGTCGACAGCCTTGCGACCGAGATGCTAGCTGCCTGAACGCCAGCGCGCCGCATGCCTTGAGGGGACTTCAGCACCAGTCGTCCCATCACATCATAGACAGCGATGTCCACGCGGCCTGGCTCCTCGACGAGGTAGTTGATGCGTGCCGTGCTCACCGCGTGACTCGGCGTCACGGACGTCCGGCAGACCTTGACGCCGGAGCTACTAGAAGAAGCGGACTGACCGCCCTCGCCGCCTGCCGGACCGATGTAAATCGCCTTGAATGCGTCCATGTAGGTTAAACAGGGATCTCCCTCGTAGTAGAAGTCGGTGTTGATCCACCCGAAGATGTCGCCCTGGTTGAGTATACAGCTCGGTCCCAATGGCACCCATGTGTCGAACGGCGCTTCATTCTGGTTATAGTAAACGGGGTCGTCTCCAAAGCCCCAGAAGTAGCAGTGCGCGCTCAAACACAGCTCGTCGCCTTCCGCTGGATGGGTCTTGTATACCTCAAAGCGCCACACTCCACTGGCCCCGAGTCGTGGACGCCACTCAATCGCGAAATTCGGCCATTGGCCGTAGTAGGTAGGCGCTGCCCAGCAACTTCCCCCAAAACCCGGACGCTGCACCCACTCTCCCCCGGGCGGTGGATAGGGGTCCGCCAGATACATGTACGGGTCATCCATCACAATCGTCTTGTGCTCAATGACCCGCCGGATGTCAAGAGTCTCCTCGGGCTGCCACAGATAGTAATTGGTACTGTGATAGTCATAATCATAGACGTCAGTCTGCCTTACGGTGGGCTTGGAGGCCCAGTCTGGATACGTGCGAGGATCGCCGGGGGCGCGGATGATGGCGTCCCACCACCCGGTGCGAGGACGAGGCGCGCCAACGCCATTCATCTTGCAGCGGAACTCGTACTTTGCGAAGTCGGGAGCATTGAGGGTGTTGAATTCGTGGCCCTCGTAGTACAGCGTCATGACTCCGTCCGCAAGGTCGGGACTCGGCATGTCGTACTCGACCTTGTACCCGTAGACTGGCCAGTTCCAGACTTCCGCGTTGCCCTGTGCGTCCACAAGCCTACTGAAGTCAACAACAATGCGACCCCAGTCCTGAGACCCTGGGATCATGCAGCGTTGCAGCGCCAGCCACATGTCGCTGGGTCTGATCTCGGGCTCGCCGTTGCCCAGATCGATGAACGCGCACCAACTGTAGAGCTCAGCGAGCAGACCTTCTAGGTCGTCCCGGCTGAGCGCCCCGTTGTCAGCGGGTGGGTCGTCTTCCAGCGCCTGAGCACAAGAGACACCCCAGCAATGGCCCCACCATGGGTATTGGGTAGTACGGTGCCAGAGGTATTCCCAAACCTGGGCCCGGTTCCGCGCTGCTCCATCCCGCCAGAAGTACCGTGTGTCGAGGTCGTAGATAGGACCTGAGTCGTTGCCATACATCCCGCCCTGCCACATGTAGGGTCCGCCGTTCGGTCCGCAGTCGTACATCGGCCAGTACCAGCCAGACCACGGCTCGCCGACGAAGTGGGTCTCAGTGTAGTCGTACGCCTGCGCACCGGCAAAGATGACAGCCAGCGCCAACGAGGATACAAAGACCGATGGCGCACGCATGGCTACCTGCCCTGCCGGCTCGTGGCGACGAGCCACGTCCGCTCAAAGACCCGACGGGTCGGCTTAGGACCATCGTACACGACTCGTTCCTCGTATGCCCGCCATGGAAGGTCGTCGCTCCAAAGCTGGAGGCTCTGGCCGATTCTGCTGTTGTCGGTCCCGAGATCGCCACCTCCTTCATTCCGCACTTGGTAGACAACACCCGTTGGCCGTACCGCGGGTCTGCCCGACGAATCCCCTTCGCTCACCAGGCGCTTGACCAACGCCGAGTCGGCAACACTCGATATCTCGCGCAACTCGGCAAGGCAGTCATCTCGCCTCATGAGTTTGAACGTCGTGTCCGGGTCACCAAGGCGCAGGGGAAACCGTGGCAGACGCGGCTCTCCCATTGCGAATGGACCAAACAGACCGAGAGGGGCGTTGTGTATGATGCGAGGACGTGGCTTGCCGTTGTAGGTGTTAGCAATCTCTTGCCTGACCACAAGCCAGTCATCGACGCGCACGTACAGCACGATCGTGTCCCGTCCGAGCTCGCCCTTGGATCCCTGTGTTCTGGTCATGAGCACAAAGCAGTCCCGTTTCTCGAGCTTCTCGATGCGGACCACATCGTACCGCGTGTACGCCCACACCCATCCAAGCCATCCGTTCGGCGACTGCCTGAGCGTCTTGGTTGTCCACCAGTCACCTACGTGCCACTTCGGCGCGTATTGCGCGATGCCTAGAGACGGCACCAGTGCGGCGACGGCGAACGCGAGCAGAACTGCACTTGACTTACCTCTCACAATGTACCTCCTGTTTGCGCCGACGAAGGCTTGACGGCGCGGAAGCCGGACGCACCTCTCGGCGATGTTTCAGACACTGTGACTCCTGCCCAGATTTTCGGCCGTGTAAGGACATTGTCAAGGACTGCCGAGACGGGAGTGCCGAGAGCCGAGCGCGGACCAAGGACGCGGATCGTTCCTAGGGCTGTGGGCCGCCTCGACCTCGCCGTCGACGGGCGAAGACGACGATGCCCAGTAGTGGAATCAGGCCGCTCAAAGCACCGTAGATGTACCCGTAGCCGCGCTCGATGGCCCGGAACTCTCTGTCATCGGGAGCCTGGCGCAGGACGATGTCCTCCATCTGCGCCGGGTCGTAGTACTTGAGCAACTTGGTCAGGTGGCTCGGGCGGTCCACGAAACCGGGGAAGCCCGGGAAGGTGCCTGAGTCTACGCGGCCGGAGAAGAGCAGGCTGGCGCCGCTGAACATTTGGCGATGGTCGGCGACCACGTAAAGGACCACCCCGCTGTATTCGGAACTCAGCCGGCTGATGTAGAGCGGGTAGACCGCGGAATCAGAAGCAAAGGTCAGCCTGATGCCGACCGAACGGTCGTATTCGACACCGACACTGTCGTTCAGGCGGGCGACCACGAAGTACTGCCAGTTCTTCGCAGTGTAGTGACCGAACACGGTTCCGGCATTGCTCGGCAACTCGTATCCGCGGTCACTGAGGTAGGCGGCCAGAGTCTCCGGCTCCGCAGTCCTCAGCACCTGGTAGGCGTACTGCCCGATAACCCCCTGCGCAAGCTCCTCAACTCCAAGCGAGTCGCTGGAACGTCCCGACCCGTAATCCGCCGCGGCGCAACCGAACCCAGACCCGGAACGGTAGAGCGGCCGGCAGTGGTACTGCAGCTCGTACAGGAGATCCATTCTGAACGAGTCGACTGCGGGCTCGGCGGGCAGCGGCAGAATCCAGGCGAAATCAGTCGCCTCGGACCGGAACGAGGAGGCGACCGAAAGCTGCTCCACCCCGTCCTGATGCCGGATGATTGCCACCTGGCCGAACTCCGCAATGGCGACGTCGGGCGGCGCAACCATGCCGCCGTCAGCGAAGGCTGCGGCTGCCGCAGCGAGCAGGGCAATTGCGAATCGCATCATTCCCCTCCGGATTCGGCCTCATGCGACCCGAAACGTACAACCAGACCGACACCGAATGTGGATACGTCGATGCCCTGGTAGTCGTACAACCCATAGTTGGAACTCGCCAATCCGGTGGGTACGGAAAGGAACCGGAAGCCAGCCTCGGCGTCGAGCCGGAACGCACCGGTTCGGTAGAGCACCGCGCCGCCATCAAGGCCGAAACCAAGGCCCGTGCCGCTGTTCCAGTGGTCAAAGATGTTGCCCAGCGTGTCGGCCTCCCGCGTCCGCTCCGCAGCGTAGCCAGCGAGTATCGCCGGCACGATATAGGCCCCGAGCGCCGACCTTGTGCGCAGTTCCACGCCTAACTC